>DASWFO010000233.1:0-1719 GCA_036394195.1 Alphaproteobacteria bacterium
GACGTGCGGCGGCCCTACCCGCTGGTGCTCATCCACGGCGCCGCCCAGACGGCCACCAATTGGATGGGTACGCCCGACGGCCGCAAGGGGTGGGCGGAGTATTTCGTCGAGCAGGGCTATATCGTCTACATGATCGACCAGCCGATGCGCGGGCGCTCGGCGCCACATCCCGGCGACGGTCCGACCCGGATGTTCACGGCCCAGAATGAGCTGTTCCAGTTCACCGCGATCGAGTCCGAAGGTAGTTGGCCGCAGGCCAAGCTGCACACCCAATGGCCGGGCGATGGCCCCAACAAGGGCAAGAAGGGCGACCCGTATTTCGATGCGTTCTACGCGACCCAAGTCGAGACCGTGGTGTCTAACGAGGAGACCCAGCAGCGCAACAAGGACGCCGGCGCGGCGCTGCTTGACCGGATCGGCCCCGCGATCGTGCTCACCCATTCGCAATCGGGCGCGTTCGGCTGGTTGATCGCCGATGCGCGGCCGCGTCTCGTCAAGGCGGTCGTCGCCGTCGAACCGTCAGGACCTCCGTTCGAAGGCGCCATCATCGCCAGCGGGAAGCAGCGCGCCTGGGGACCGACCGACATCCCGCTCACCTATGATCCGCAGGCGAAGGAAGCGAGCGAGCTTGCGGTCGAGCGCGAAGCCAAGGCGGACGGTCCGGACCTGTTCGTTTGCTGGATGCAGAAGGCGCCGGCGCGCCAGCTCGTCAATTTGAAGAACATCCCCGTCATGGTGATGGCGGCCGAGGCTTCATAGCACCAGGTCTACGATCACTGCACCGCGAAATACCTCAATCAAGCCGGCGTCAAGACCGAATATATCCGTTTGCAGGACAAGGGCATTCGCGGCAACGGCCATATGGTGATGATCGAGAAGAACAATCTCGACATCGCCCGCGTGGTCGACGAATGGGTGGTGAAGAACGTCAAGTAAGGCCTATTCGGGCGGCGCGCCAAGGATCAGGCGGGCGCCTCGTTGCAACGTCAGGTACTCCCAAATCCAATTGAGGGCCACCACGACGCGGTTTCGCACGCCAATCAGGAAAAAGATGTGGGCCGCGCTCCAGAACGCCCACGCCACGAAGCCCGTCAGACGAAGGCGGCCGAACGAAACGACGGCGCGTTTGCGCCCGATCGTCGCCAGATCGCCGAGATGACGGTAACGAAAGCCGGCGGGCTCGGCCCGTGATTGCAGCCGTGCCGCGATAAGCCGTCCCACATACCGCCCCATCTGCTTGGCGGCTGGGGCGAGCCCCGGCGCCGGCTGGCCACCCGGTCCAAGCGCCAAGGCGGTATCGCCGATCGCGAAGATTTCCGGGTGGCCCGGCACCGACAGGTCCGGCTCGACCCTGATCCGTCCGGCCCGATCGACGGCAGCCGATATCCACGCTGCAGCCGGCGAAGCTGTTACACCGGCCGCCCATATGACGGTGGCAGCCTCGATGCGGTTGTCTTGCGCCGTGGTCACGCCGCGCGTGTCCAATTCCACAACTGGTGCTGTGGTCCACACTTCGACGCCCATCGACTCCAGGGCGCGTTGCGCGTATGCGCTCAATGTCTGCGGAAAAGCAGCGAGCACGCGGGAGCCCGCCTCGACCAGGACGATGCGCGAATTGCGCGGGTCGATGCGGCGGAAATCCCGGGCCAGCGTCAGGCGCGCCATGTCGGCGATTGCGCCGGCCATCTCGACCCCGGTCGGTCCGCCGCCGACCACGAT
>DASWFO010000234.1:0-41088 GCA_036394195.1 Alphaproteobacteria bacterium
AAAACAGACCTTGCCACCGTCACCTCGTGCACCTGCAGCGACTCGCCCGCCGCTCCAACCACACCCCACGAAAATGCGTCGCCTGGAGGACCCCGCCGAGGTCTTCCTGAAAGCGTTGCGAATGCGGCGTCTCGCGGGTAGGCTTGGTCGGCTCTGGGCGCTTCAGCCGGCTAACTCAATCGTCGTCATCGTCATCATCGTCGCTGTCCGGCGCCACGGTGACCTGGCCGGTCTGAGCGTCCACCAGCAGCTTTGTCGTTCCTTCGGTGTTCGTCGCCGTCACGGCGACTCGGTCGCCTTTGTGTTGCAACCGTTCGACCGCATAGCCGTCGATCGCCAGCTGGTCGCGGATCTGGCTGTCGCTCATTTGCGAGGCGCCGGCGACCGGGTCGTCGTCCGCCAGGACAATGCATGTGCTGCCGAATAGAGCCACCGTACCCAGCGCCATCACCGACAGGCGGTTCATCTCCATCCTCCGTTCTCTGCGAGACGCGGGCCGGACGTGCGAGGTCGCAGCTTACGGCACGCACCCAGATGGGCATCTGAGGTGCGGGGCACGGTGAACCGGGTCCGTTAACGCAGATTTATCGCGACATGAAATCCGCGTGAGGTGTTCTTGCACACGGCTGACACGGCTCGCTCAACGGAACCGTCGGGACGTCTATTTCAACGTTTCGAGATATGCGATCAGGTTGGCGCGCTCATCGTCCTTTTTCACGCCTGCGAAGACCATGGTCGTGCCGGGAACCGTCCCTTTCGGATCGGCCAGATATTTGTCCAGCGTCTCCGGCGTCCAGGTAAGCCCGGCCTTCTTATTGGCTTCCGAGTAGCGGAAGCCGGGGACCGAGGCTGACTTCCGGCCGACCACGCCGAACAGGGTGGGGCCGATCCTGTTGGGCGCATCGGCCGCCGTGGCGTGACAGGCCGCGCATGTGCGGTTGAAGGTGCTGGCGCCATCCTCGGCATTGCCAGCCGCCTGGGAATTCGACACCGCAAGCGCTGCCGAGGCGACGAGTGCCGCCGTTAGGCAAACGAAAACCCGCATCATTTCGCTCCCTGGGTTTGTGTGCTGCCCCATGCGCGGCAGCTCGCTGGCAGCCGCCCGGCGGGCCGGCCGATGAGCCAGATTAGAAATCGAAGTTTAAGGCAGTTTTATGCCGACGAAGCCGCGGCGGTGGCCAGCCGAAAGAGCAGCGTGAGCGAGGCGCCGCCGCCCGGCGCGTCTGCGACCTTCACGGTTCCGCGATGCGCCTTCATGATTTCATCGACGATGGCGAGCCCGAGCCCGGCGCCGGCACCGCTCCGCGTCTTGCCGCGCCAGAACCGCTCGAAGATCCGGCCGCGCTCTTCGAATGGAACGCCGGGACCATGGTCGGTCACGGTTACGGACCCAGCCGGATCGACCGTCACCACCACCTCGGTGTGCGGCGGCGCGTGGGCGATCGCGTTTTCCACCAGATTGCGAACGGCGTCCTCGATGGCGTAACGGTTGCCCTGCACGGTCACGGTCCGGTCCGTTCCCTGTACGGCCAGCGCGCGGCCCTGGGCCAAGGCGAGCGGCGCCATGTATTCGACGACGCCGGTCGCAACGGCACTCAAGTCCACCGTACCCGACACATCGAGCGCGATTGCATCGAGCCGGGCGACCCGCAGCAGCTGCTCCACTAGCCGGTTCACCCGCTCGACGTCGGCGCGGAGCTTTGCGAACTCGCCGCCACGGTCGAGCTGCTCCAGCCCCGCCGTGACGATAGCCATGGGCGTGCGGATCTCGTGGGCGGCGTTGGCCGTGAACTGGCGCTGCACGGCAAAGCTCCGCTCCAGGCGATCCAGGGCGCTGTTGACCGCTTTGACCAGCGGGCGGATTTCGGACGGCAGGTCCTTCGCGGGCAGGCGGATCGACAGGCTGCCGGCATCGATCGCCGCCGCTTTCAGCGACGTCTGGCGGAGCGGCTCCAACCCGCGGCGGATTCCCAAGACGCCGATGAGGAGCGTGGCCGCGATCACCAGCGGAATCACCCAGGCAACGTCGAGCACGAACTCCCACAGGACGGCATGGACGAGCTCGGCCGCGTCGGTCGCGCGCGCCACCGTCACCGACAACGGTCCGGCCGCGCTGGCCATTCGTGCCGTCAGGCCGTAATAGTCCTGGCCCGTGCCGCCGAAGTCTTCCAGCCGGAAATAACGCGGATCGTCGCCGGCTTGAGGCCAGGTCGCGGCAACGTCGCGAATCTCGGGATGCGACGCCGCGACCAATCCGCCGTCCGGGCCGCGGACGGCAAACAGGAATGTTTGTGCCGGCGAGCCATAGGCGGTCGCCAGCTTCGCCGGCAGATCGAGCCGCGGATGGCCGGTCGCGTCGACGGCGACGAACCCGGCGAGATCCTGTGCGCGCCGGCTGAGGTCCTCTTCGCTCAGCGTGTCGGCGGTCGAGTACGCCTGAAACACGAGCACCCCCACGGCGATGAGGGTGGCCGCCACGTAAAGCGCCGCCAGACGCAGCGCCATCTGGGCCTGCAGCGACC
Organism: Alphaproteobacteria bacterium; assembly: GCA_036394195.1. Taxonomy (GTDB): domain Bacteria; phylum Pseudomonadota; class Alphaproteobacteria; order CACIAM-22H2; family CACIAM-22H2; genus DATJPD01. Next base: position 2,523 of record DASWFO010000234.1, read on the forward strand.
GGGCGCGGAACAGCGTCACGGTTTGACTTCGCTGAGGAGATAGCCGATGCCGCGAACGGTGTGGATTTCGGCGGTGGCGCCGGCGTCGATCAGCTTGCGGCGGAGGTGATGCACATGGACCGGAATGGCGTTGGATTCCAGTTCTTCCTCCATGCCGTAAAGCTTGTCCTCCAGCACCGACTTGGGCACGACCCGGCCGACGCGGCGCATCAGATGCTCGAGAATGGCGATTTCGCGGCGGGGCAGGAGGAGTGGCTTACTCGCGACGGTCAGATCGCGGTCGACCGTGTTGAACACGATGTTCGCCGCCGTGAGCACCGAGCCCAGCGCACCGCCTGGACGCCGCAGCAGCGCCCGCGTGCGGGCGACGAGCTCCGTCACGGCAAACGGCTTCACCAGGTAATCGTCGGCGCCGCCGTCCAGACCGCACACCCGATCCTCGACCGTGTCGCGCGCCGTCAGGACGAGGATCGGGATCCTGTTGCCGGCGGATCGCGTCTCCGCCAGCAGCGAAAGCCCGTCGCCATCCGGTAGTCCGAGATCGAGAATGGCCGCGTCGTAAGGAGCCGATGCCAGCGCGTCACGGCCGTCGGCACAGGTCGTCACGGCGTCGACCACGAAGCCGGCGCCGGACAGCGCCGTGGTCAGCAATTCGACGATCCGTTTTTCATCCTCGACCAGTAAGAGCCGCATGTCGGCTGGAACCTCCACAGCTACCAGGGGATCACAGTTTTTTTACCGCAGATTTAAGGCCCCCAATTCGGGGCGGGCCGGCCGCTAGTGGATAAAACTGCCTTAAACCGAGAGGCGCAAGGTCTGACCGGCGAGCCGCGCGCGGCGCGGTGGATCCGGATTGGAGATGCTCATGCGATTTGTCAGAACAATGCTCGTCATCGTCGTGATGACAGGTGCCGCCGGCACCGCCCGAGCCGGCTGGTTCTCGGATGAACTGCCCCCAGCCACTGCGAAGCCGCTCTCCGAAATCCTCAAGGTCGTCGAGGACAAAGGCTATCGGACGATCACCGAGGTCGAGTTCGACGACGGCGCGTGGAAGATCAAAGCGCACCAGCCGGACGGCAAGGAAGTCCATATCAAGGTCGATGCGCTGAGCGGCGCGATCCATTGAGGCATAGTGCGCCCTGACCCGTTCCCCGTGACGAGCGGCGAGGGGACGCTACAATAGCGCTCCGAGGGAGTGACGACACGCCGCATGCGACCGCTGCCGCCGCCGAAATTGGCCGCATGGCTGTCACTGCCGCTGGTCGCCCTCGGCGTGACCGCGGCGGCCCAGGAGGCCGCGCCGTATTGCGCCGAGCTTGACCGGATCGCCGGGCTGGCGAACACGACCGAGAAGTTCTCGGCGATCGCCGGCCCGCCGCGCGACGGCGATTTTTCGGATACGACCCTGCCGCTCGGCGGCTGGGTGGACTGCTCCGTGTACGGTCCGCGCACCTACAGCTGCGATTCCGTCTCGTACGGGAGCACGGCGGCGGCCGAAAAGGCCATCGAAGAGGCGGCACAGCAGATCGCGACGTGCCCCGGCGGCGCGTGGCGGCGGCGGCCGCAGCAGTCCTCGCCCAGCTATCAGATCCTGACCCACGCCAAGGCACCGATCTCGATGACGCTCAGTACGGCAGAGAGTGGCGACACTTCCTTCGTGATACGCTTGATCGTCTTCACGCGGCGCGATTAGCGCCGCTTAAAACTGCCTTAAACGAACACGTCCACGGTGCTCACACCGACACTGACGAAGGGAGGACAGCCATGACACGTCGATTTTTTCCATTGATCCTGCTCACAACGGTCCTGGTGCTCGCCGGGACCTTGCCCGCGGCCCGCGCCGCCGACGAGGCGCAGGAGCGCGCCGAGCTGGCCAAGGCGATGGGCGGCGCGAAGGTCACGCTGCAGGACGGGCTCAAGGCCAGCGTCTCGCAGGGTAAGCCGATTTCCGCCAAGTTCGAGGTCGAGGGCGACACGCTCCAGCTGTCGGTCTACACGATGAAGGGCAACGGCTTCTCCGAGGTCGTGGTCAATCCGGCCAGCGGCAAGGTGAACAAGGCCGAGACGATCACCGACAAGGAAGATCTCGAGCACGCGCAGGCGCAGAAGGCGGCCATGGACAAGGCGAAGACCACGCTCCTGACCGCGGCCGACAACGCCGCCAAATCGAACGCGGGATACAAGGTCGTGAGCGTCGTCCCGCAGATGAAGGCCGGGCACCCGGTGGCGGACGTCACGCTGCTCCGCGGGAGCGCTTACAAGACGGTCAGCGAGAAGTTGGATTAACCTGCCCGTGTAACGGGGGGCGACATCAACCCCGAAGGGAGGACAAGATGACATCTTTGACACTCCGACTGACTGCGACGGGCCTCGCCGCCATGCTGTCCACGGCCGCCGTCGCGGCCGACAGCGACTGGGCCCCCGTCGCGCAGGCGCTCGGCCGCTCCGGCACCGAGCTCCCGGGCGGCGTCTACCGCGTTGGCCTGCCGCGCACCGACCTTTCCGTCACGCTCGACGGCGTGCCGGTCAAGCCGACGCTGGCGCTCGGCTCCTACATGGTGTTTCAGAAGATGGGCAACTCCGCCGTCGTCATGGGCGACCTCGTGCTTCTTCACGAGGAAGTAAACCCGGTGATGAAGAAGCTGGTCGAAGGCGGCATCGACATCACGGCACTGCACAACCATCTTCTGCGCTCGACGCCCGCGACCATGTACATGCACTACATGGGTCATGGCGATCCGGTGACGCTGGCGACGGCGATGAAGACGGCCCTGGCCGAAAGCAAGACGCCGATCGCCGCATCGCCGGCGGGCGCGCCGCCGCCAATCGATCTCGACACGGCGGCGATCGAGCAGACCCTCGGCGCCAAGGGCTCCAACAATGGCGGCGTGCTCGGGTTCAACATTCCGCGCGCGGAAAACATCACCGATAACGGGATGGCGGTCCCCTACACGATGGGCACCGGGCAGGCGATCAACTTCCAGCCGACCGGCGGCGGCAAGGCGGCGATCACCGGCGACTTCGTGCTGATCGCGAAGGAGGTCAATCCCGTGCTGAAGACCCTGCGTGACAACGGTATCGAAGTGACCGCGCTGCACAGTCACATGCTGGAAGATCAGCCGCGGCTTTTCTATATGCATTTCTGGGCGAACGATGACGCTCGGAAGCTGGCGAACGGCCTCAAGGCGGCGCTCACCAAGGTGAACCTCGCCAAGAACTGAAGCCGGCGCACGGCGATGGCGCTGCTCGAGATCGCGGGGCTGACCAAGCGGTACGGCGATTCGGTCGTCCTCGACGATGTCGGCCTTACCGTCGAGCGCGGCGAGATCCTTGGCCTGATCGGTCCGAACGGCTCGGGCAAGACGACGCTGCTCGAATGCCTGGCCGGGCTCCTCCCGGCCGATGCCGGCCAGGTTCGCTGGGACGGGACGCCGCTCGGCGGACCCGCCCGCAAGACGGCTCTGTTCTATCTGCCGGACGGCATCGCGCCCTATGCCGAGCACACGGTCCGGGCGGTGTTGTCGTTCTTCGCCACGATTTATTCGCTGTCTGACGCCCAGACGGCCGAGACGATCGCGACCTTGGGCCTGGCGCCGGTGCTCGACAAGCCGGCCGGCGCCTTGTCGAAGGGCTTCCGGCGGCGGCTCGTGCTGGCGCTCGGCCTCCTGACGCCGCATCCGTTGCTGGTGATGGACGAGCCGTTCGACGGATTCGATCTCCATCAGACCCGCGAGATCATGGGCGTGCTGCGGCGGCTGGTCGGCCGCGGCCGCAGCCTGATGCTGGCCATTCATCAGCTCACCGACGCCGAGCGCATCTGCGACCGCTTCGTGCTGTTGGCGGCCGGCTGCGTGCGCGGCGCCGGCACGCTCGCCGCCATCCGCAGGGCCGCCGGCGTCGACGCGGACGCCGGCCTCGAAGAGGTGTTCCTTGCGCTCACCTGAGCCCCTTCTCCGTGCCGGCGCGCCGCTGGCCCCGCTGCTGGCCAAGGAGTTGCGCGATCTGCTCGCCGGCCGCGCCTTCTGGGTGATGGCGCTCCTTCTGTGCTTCGTGGTCGGCTACGGGTTCATCGAAGCCGTGGCCCTCTATGGTGAGGCCAGCCGCTCGGCCAGCTCGTTTCCCGAGCTCGCCCGCGGGCTGTCGCCGCTGGACGGCGTGCTGGTCCCCACCTTCGGCGCGTTCTATGTCGGCACGACCTTGCTGTTTCCGTTCGTCGCGATCCGCGCTCTGGGTGCGGAGAAGCAGAACGGCGGCCTCAAGCTGATGCTGCAGCTGCCGTATCGGCCGGGGACGCTGGTGATCGCCAAGCTCGCGGCGGTCCAGGCCGGGTGGCTCATCGGTCTGGTGCCGGGTCTTTCGGCGCTGATCCTGTGGATCGGGTTGGGCGGGCATCTCGCCGCCCCGGAGACCGCCACGCTGCTGCTCGGGCATTTCCTGTACGGGCTGCTGGTGGCCTCGATCGGCCTGTTCGCGGCGGCGCTGACCGAAGGACCCGCCACCGCCGCGATCGCGGCGCTCGCAGTCACCTTGGGCGCCTGGATGTTGGACTTTGCCGCCACCGGCCAGGTGCTGTGGGCGCGCGGCCTCGCCGACTTCTCGCCCACCGCGGCCTTGCGCAGTTTCGAAACCGGACTGCTGTCGCTGCCGGCGATCCTCGGGCTCCTGATTGCGGCCGGGACGCTCAGTCTGCTCGCTGTCGTGTGGCTTCCGCCCGGGCGGACGACCGGCCAGCGCGCCCTACGCTCCGCCGCCGTGCTGGCGGCCGCCGTCATCGCGGCGGCGGCGGCGGCGCAGGCCCGTGTCTATGCCGACGTCACAGAGGACCGGCGCAATTCCTTCGCCCCCGCCGACGAAGCGGCCTTGCGCCGGCTGAACAGCCCGCTGGTAATCACTGTCTTTCTGGCACCCGATGACCCGCGCATGGCCGACTTCAAGCGCCAGGTGCTCAACAAGCTGCGGCGCCTCTTGCCGCATCTCACGGTCGCGATCGCCGAGACGTCCAAAGGGCGGTTCAGCCCCGCCGGCGATGACCGCTACGGGCTGATGACCTACGACTACGGCGGCAAGCACGACGAAAGCCGCTCGAACAGCCCGCGTGAGGTCTTGCCGATCCTCTACGGCCTCGCCGGTGTCACGCCCGCGCCGTCGAGCGGCGCCGACTATCCGGGCTACCCCCTGGTCGCCGACGCCGATCCCGCGGGGGTCTGGTTCTACGGCCTACTGCCTCTGATCTTCGTTTTTTTCTGGTGGCGCCTCAGGCGCGCCGCCGTCTTTACACCTCGATCCAAAGGAGGACCATCATGACCAAGTCCGGCACGTGGACGATTCGACGTCGGCACGTCCTCATGGGTGCGGCAGCGGCCCCGCTGGCGCTGGCGTGGCCGTTTGCAAGAGCTTGGGCCGCCACACCCGGCGCATTCGACTTCTCGGCCGATCCGGTGGGCGGCGAGCCCCGCTCGTTCACGGCCATTGTTGGCAACTGGGTGATCGCGCAGGACGGCGACAATCGCGTGCTCGCCGTCGATGGCCGCAAATGGAAGGAAGGACAAGCGTCCGCCGGCATTGCCGACAAGGCGCGCGCCGTCTATGGCGAGCGCTACGCCGAGTTCCTCGATAATGTGCAGGCTTATGCCTATTACCCGTACGCGGTCGCCACGGGCATCGACAATTTCACCGACGGCGAGATCTCGATGCGCTTCAAGCCGCTCGAAGGCCGCATCGACCAGGGTGCCGGCATCCTGTTCAACCTCAAACCCAACGGCGACTATCTCACCGTGCGCGCCAATGCGCTGGAGAACAACCTCGTGCTGTGGCAGTTCGTTCGCGGCAAGCGCAGCTCGGTCAGCTGGGTCCGCAACACGCCGACGGCGTCGCGCCAATGGCATGACCTTAAGCTCGTGGTCCGTGGCACCACCGTTGAAAGCTATCTCGATGGCAAGCTCACCCTGACCCACGTGCTACCGGCGGCACCGTCCGGCAAGGTCGGCGTGTGGTCGAAGGCGGACAGCTTCGTCTATTTCGACGATTACACTGTGAAGCCGGCCGCCTGACGGCACGCCCGACCGTCCCCGGGCATCTTGCGGCTACTCCGCGATGTGCCTATACATGACGCCATCGGGATTTGCAGGCTCCCGGTATCCAAAGACGGTCCGCCGTCCAAGCTCTGCTCATAACTCGCATCCGCGAGGGTGAGCGCATGGACAACGTCAAGCCGGACCTTCCAACCGCACTAATCGCACCGCGATCAGGTCGCCCGACTTGGAGCAGTCGAGGGGTTGCTTCCCCTTTGCGTGCTCGACGCGGCGGTGGCTTAAGCCGTGCCGACGCCCATGCCCATCAAACGACCTGCAGATTCACGACCGCCCCCCAGATCGACCAGCTCCAAGTCGACCAAGCCTAGGAGAACTCATTTGTCAGATCTGTCCCTCGCCGAAGCCGGCTCCGTTTCGCCACCAGCCAGTCATGGTGTGTCCTTTCGCGAAGCCTTCTGGACATGGCTCCGGGTTGCGCTCCTGAGTTTCGGCGGACCTGCCGGCCAGATCGCCGTCATGCACCGGATCGTCGTCGAGGAAAAGAAATGGATCGGCGAGACGCGGTTTCTCCACGCGCTGAACTATTGCATGCTCCTGCCCGGACCTGAGGCCCAGCAACTCGCTGTATACATCGGGTGGCTGATGCATCGCACGGCCGGTGGCCTCGTCGCGGGCATCCTCTTCGTCCTACCCGGCATGGTGTCGATCATGGTGCTGAGCTGGCTCTATGCCGGTTTCGGAGCGATCGGTACCGTGCAGGCGCTGTTCTTCGGTCTCAAGGCGGCGGTGCTTGCCATTGTCCTGGAGGCCGTCATCCGCATCGGCAAGCGCTCCTTGAAGAACGCCACAATGGTCGGCTTCGCTGCGGCGTCGTTCCTGGCGATCTTCGTGCTCGGCATCTCGTTCCCGTGGATCATCCTGGGGGCCGGTCTGATCGGTTTTATCGGACACCGTGTCGGTATCGCCGCCTTCCAGCCCGGCGGGGGCCACGGTTCGTCCGGCGGCAAGCAGGCTCTGTCAGACGCCGACTCCCGGCTCGGAGAAGGCACCCCGGCTCACACGCGGCCATCAACGGGATGGCTGATCACGGTGCTGGCAATATCGTTCATCCTCTGGTTCGGGCCCATCATCGTTATTTTCGCAACGCTCGGCGGATCGAGCGTCTTCGCCGACATCAGCGTGTTCTTTTCCAAGATGGCGGTTGTGACCTTCGGTGGGGCCTATGCCGTTCTGGCCTATGTTGCGCAGGAAGCGGTTCAGCATTACGGATGGGTTCGGCCCGGCGAGATGCTGGACGGGCTCGGTATGGCCGAGACCACGCCCGGACCGTTGATCATGGTGCTGCAGTTCGTCGGTTTCATGGCCGCCTTTCGCGATCCCGGATCGCTGAGCCCAATGGTGGCGGGGACGTTAGGCGGCTTGCTGACCACGTGGGTCACGTTCGTTCCGTGCTTCTTGTTCATTTTCGCCGGTGCGCCGTATATCGAGGCATTGCGCGGCAATAAAGCGCTTGGCGCGGCCCTCTCATCGATCACCGCCGCGGTCGTCGGAGTGGTTCTGAACCTCGCAATCTGGTTCGCGCTTCATACATGGTTCCATGCAGTCACTCCGATTCCCGGCCTGGCGCTCGAGGTTCCAGTCCCCTCGAGCCTCGATCCCTGGGCGCTCGCACTTTCGGTCGCCGCGATGGTGGCCATTTTCCGTTTCCATGTCGGAATGATCCCGACCTTGGCCGCGTCTTCCGGGGCCGGGATCGTCCTGTATCTTTTGGGAATAGCTCCGTGAACGAACCTCGCGATAAGAGCCGCTGCGCTTAAAACTGCCTTAAACAATGCGTCTTTATTCAGACATGCATGCTGCATCCTTGCGCCGCAGCCGGCTTCACCTAATCTCCGGCCGTCGGGATCTGCAGACTCCCGGCCTTCCCAATATGGCGCTCGTCCAAGCTCTGCTGACCACTCGATGCGTCGAGCGACGAGCCATGGACGGACGATATGCAAAGTATTCGCAACAGATTGGCATCCGCCGCGACGCTCGCGCGTTCGCCCGTCGCCGCGCGTTCGCCCGTCGCAAGGCGACTGCTCCAACGTCACCTGTCTATGCCGCAACGTTGTTAGCGGCGGCGACGGCCGTGATCGGCCTGATCGCGTTCCCGCTGCTGCAGCCGACCTGGGTAATGGTCAAATGAGGAGGCGTCGGCATGCCGCTCGATCGCCGATCTGTTCTCTACGGGGCCGTCGGCCTAGTCGGCCTCGGACACCGTTTTTGCCGGCCTGCAGCCGCGGAGAGTCCCATGACCACTGATCCGCTTCGTCATGTTGGATACATCGACCTGCCCTTGCACTGGGGAAAGGGTGGCTTCGACCATGCGGCGGTCCATGCGGCGAGCGGTCATGTCTATGTGGCGCATACCGCGAACGACGCCGTCGACGTCTTCGATCCGGCGACGGGACGGCTTCTTTTTTCGGTGGCGGGGCTGCCGGGCGTCGCCGGCGTTCTGGTCAGCGATGAGGTGCCGCTGATCATCGCCTCGGCGCGGGCCGAGAACACCATCGGCATCTTCGCGCCGGGACCCAATCCCGAGGTGCTGAAAGTTGCGGTTGGGCTCCGCCCCAACGGGCTCGCCTTCGATCGCAAGCGCGGCGTGATCCTCGCCGCCAATGTCGGCGATCCCGCCATCCCCGGCTCGTACACGCTGTCGATGGTCGACCTGGAGGCGCGGCGGATGCGGACGGCGATCCCGGTCGCCGGGCGGACGCGCTGGGCGCTCTATGATCCTGAGGCCGACGCCTTCTACGTCAATATCTCCGACCCGCCGCAGATCGTGGTCGTCGACGCGAGAGATCCCGGGCGCATCGCCCGCGTGCTCGCCATCCCGACGGCCGGACCGCACGGGCTCGACCTCGATCCCGCCACACGCCGGCTGTTCTGCGCCTGCGATGCGAAGACGCTGATCACGCTCGACGCGCATTCAGGAAAGATCCTGGACCAGCGGCCCCTCAGCGGAGTCCCCGACGTCGTGTGGTTCAACCGCCAGCGCCGGCAGCTCTACGTCGCGGTCGGCGATCCTGGACTGATCGATGTGTTCGAAACGCAGACGATGGAGCGGCTGGGCAGCGTGGCCACCGAGAAGGGCGCGCATACGACGGCCCTGTCGCCGGCCGGCGACCGCCTTTACGCCTTTCTGCCGGCGACTCATCGCGCGGCGATTTACGAAGTGAGCTGACAGTCTCATTCCAAAGGAGACGGACATGAAATGGATCACCCGAGAGAAAGCCCGCGTCGACCGTATCGCCTGCCCGTGGCTGATCAGCCGCTTCATCGACAAGAGTCCGGAATTCCTGTTCGTTCCGGCGGACCAGGTGATGGATGTAGCCAAGCGCGAGCAGGCGATTCCCTACGACGTCCCCAGTGTCGAGCTGGGGCATCAGGGCGATCACTGCTCGTTTGACGCGTTCCTGGTCAAATACAAGCTGGACGATCCGGCGCTGCAGAAGCTCGCCCTGATCGTGCGTGGCGCCGACACGTCAGATCGCGAGCTGACCCCCGAGTCGGCGGGCCTCTACGCCTATGCGACCGGCTTTCAGGCGACGAGCAGGGACGATTTCGAGAACATGGCGCGACAGTTTCCGGCCTATGACGCGCTCTATGCATATTGCGGCGGCAAGAGCCAACCGTCACCGCGGCGCTGAGCCGTTTCTCTCGCCGTTCGACGACAGGAGGCCTCATGCCGCGGTCCATCACCGATCTGTTTTCCAGTGACGAGAACATCTGGACACTCGCCCTCATCGGTCTGGCCGTCGTGCTCGTGTTCATGATTGGCAAGAGCATCGTCTCGAGCGTGATCCGGCGTGTCAAAAGCCGGACCGGCCATGATTGACCGGCGACGCCTTTGGTTAGGGTGGCTGATCTGCGCGATGGTTGCGGCGGCGGTCGCCCTGCCGGCCGCTGCCGAGGGCTTGCGCAAGCTGTCGGAGAAGGACATCCGCGCCCGCATCATCGGCCAGGTGATCACGGACGGGGCGCATTGGTGGGACCACTACCGGCCGGACGGCACGATCGAGAGCTCGGACATGGGCAAACGGAAGACGGGCCGATGGCAAATCAAGGCCAGCCGGCTGTGCATTTGGCGCGGCGACCTCGATGGCGATTGCTACGAGGTCTGGGTCGCGGGAGATGAGGTCGAGTTGCGCACCGACGGCATCGAACCGTTGCCCGCCTACCTCAGGAAGCCCGACCGCCGATAAACGCGGTGCTCCTGGCCGCCGCTCCGACGCAGGCGGCTGCCTGCTGCGGGTCGCTCATCCGAGGGCCGGGCTTTTTCCTGGCACGGCATACTTGTGACTGCAGCGCCACTTTGACCCGGTCGGGCGTCAGCGGCGCACGCCGGTAGCATGGAACATTGCATTGGCGACCGCTCGCCGGGCCGTTTGGCTAGTTGGAGCGAGCTGCAGTCATCACGCCGGGGTCGGTCGGTTTCTTAGGCAGCGCGGGTGTTGGCGATGAATGAGTCGACGTCATTTCACTCTTCATCGGCGTCTTTAAATGGCTCGACGGCAAGCCGCCCACTTTCGGAGTTAACGGCAAGGTCGGCCGGCTTACCGTCCCTGAGCGCCGTCACCACAAACCAGTTTTCGTCGCGCCTGATCTGCACGTTCGTATATCCGTCCGCCTCAAGCTTCGCTCGTATTTGCTCTTCGTTGACCGGTTTGTCACCCGCAATGAACACGCGCTGCTGGAGTCGGTCCACGACGACGCCCGCCGCGACGAGCAAGACGCATATCCCAGCGCCGATTGGCCATTTTTTCACCGCGCCGCTCCGAGCGAGAGCCGTGGGCACCAAGACTTTCATGCTCTCTTTAAGGCAGATTTAAGTCCGCCCCCTGAACTATGAGACGGCAAGTAGCGGCACTACGATACCCGAGAGGCGTCTTTGGGATGCGCCGATTGCGGCGCTTGTCCGGTCTTGCCTGGAAAGCCTGTCCGGGGATTGTCGAGCCGATAAGCGGACGCCACGTATGGGCCGCACGGGGATGCAGGCTCCCCGCTAGACGATTCTCGTCCAAGCTCTGCCTCGACCACAGCCATCGGCGTGGATGGAGGCATTGTGGACGATTTGATCTCAGCGAACAAGCTGGGCGACCTGCGTCGCGCGTTTCCGCTGGCGCTATCATGGCCGCGCGCAACCAGCGTTGTTCGACGCATCGCTCCGCATGATCACCGGAGCGATTCGTCGCGACCCCGACCGGGATCACCGAACGCGCGCGTGAGAGGTTTGAGCGGCAGTTTGGCCCCCCGACGACAGTCCGCTTTCATGGCGGCTAGGGCGAGGAGCTCACGGTGAACTTGATATCGTTCGCCCTGCGCCGTCCGATCTCGCTGCTGATGGCGGTCCTCGCGGTCGCTTTGGCCGGCGTCCTGGCGCTCCATCGCATGCCGCGGGACATCTTCCCGGATTTGGGCGTGCCGACCATTTACGTGGCGCAGCCCTACGGCGGCATGGACCCGGCGCAGATGGAAGGGTTCCTCGTCAATTACTACGAATATCACTTCCTCTACATAACCGGCATCGAGCACGTCGAAAGCAGGTCGATCCAAGGCGTCGGGCTCGTCAAGCTCCAGTTCCACCCCGGCACCGACATGGCTCAGGCGCTGGCCGAGACCGTCGGCTATGTCGACCGCGCCCGCGCCTTCATGCCGCAGGGCACCGTGCCGCCCTTCGTGACGCGCTTTGATGCCGGGGGCGTGCCGGTCGGAAACCTTGTCTTCACCAGCAAGACCCGCTCGGTGGCTGAATTACAAGACGCGGCGCTCTTCAAGGTGCGACCGCTCTTCGCGACCCTGCCGGGCGTCTCGGCGCCGCCGCCCTACGGGTCGAGCCAACGAACCATCGTCGTCCGCGCCGACCCGAACAAGTTGCGCGCCTACAACATGTCGCCCGACGAGGTCGTGCAGGCACTTGCATCGGGCAACACCGTCAGTCCGTCCGGAAACGTCCGTATCGGCGATCTGATGCCGATGGTGCCGGTCAACTCGGTCGTGTCGAACATCGAAGACCTCAAGAACATCCCCATCCGCTCGCAAGGCACGCAAACCGTCTTCCTGCGCGACATCGGCACCGTCGAGGACGGCGCCGACATCCAGACCGGCTATGCGCTGGTCGACGGCCGCCGCACCGTCTACATCCCCGTGACCAAGCGTGCAGACGCCTCGACACTCGCCGTCGTCCAGGCGGTTAAGGATAACCTGCCGCGGTTCCAGTCGGTGCTCCCCGATGATGTGAAGGTGAGTTACCAGTTCGACCAATCGCCCTATGTGACCCGCGCGATCAGCGGCCTGTTCTTCGAAGCAGCACTCGGCGCGATCCTGACGGGGCTCATGGTGCTCCTGTTCTTGAGGGATTGGCGCAGCGCGCTCGTCGTCGTGCTCAACATACCGCTGGCGATCCTGGCGGCGGCGGCCGCGTTGTGGATATCGGGCCAGACGGTCAACATCATGACGTTGGGCGGGTTCGCGCTGGCCGTCGGCATCCTGGTGGACGAAGCCACGGTCACCATCGAGAACATCCACACCCATCTCGCCCGCGGTCGAAGTCTCGCGCGCGCGGCGAGTGCCGCGACATCCGAGACGACGATACCGCGCTTCATGGCGATGCTGTGCATTCTGGCGGTGTTCACCCCGGCCTTCTTCATGACCGGTGCCGCGCACAACCTGTTCGTGCCGCTGTCGTTGGCGGTCGGCTTCTCCATGGTGGCCTCGTATTTCCTGTCCAGCACGTTCGTGCCGATCCTGTCGGTGTGGACCCTGCGCGCAGCGCCGGAACATAGGCACTCGCGCGACACCTTCTTCGATCGGCTGCGTGGCCGCTACGATCGGATCGCGCGCGCGGTCGTGGAGCGGCGGCGAACCGTCGTGTTCTCGTATCTCGTCATGACCGGCGCGATCATTCTCTTCATCGGTGGATCGCTCGGTACCGAGATTTTCCCCGTGGTCGACACCGGTCAGTTCCTATTGCACCTGCGCGCCCAACCCGGCACGCGCATCGAGCGCACCGAACAGATCGCCTTGCAGACGCTCGATGCCATCAAACGCGACGTCGGTCCGGGCAATGTGGAAATCACGCTAGGCTTCGTCGGGACGCAGCCGCCCAACTATCCGATCAACACGATCTATCTGTGGTCCTCGGGCTCGGAGGAAGCCGTGCTTCAGGTGCAACTCAAGCCCGGCGCCGGCATTCGCGTCGAAGACCTGCAAGAGCGCCTGCGGCAGACGCTCCCCGAGGAATTGCCCGGCGTGCGCTTCTCCTTCGAGCCGAGCGACATTGTGAGCCGGGTGATGAGCTTCGGTGCGCCGACACCGATCGAAGTGGCGGTGAGCGGGCCAAACCTCGCTGACAGTCGCCGATATGCCGAGAAGCTGCGCGAGACGCTGATTCGGGTGCCCGCGCTCCGCGATCTCGCCTTCGAGCAGGAGCTCGAATATCCCGCCGTGAAGGTGGACGTGAACCGGGAGCGCGCGGGTGTCCTGGGCGTGACGGCGGACCAAGTGGCGAAGTCGGTTGTCGCGGGGACATCGTCGAGCCGCTACACGTCCGCCAACTACTGGGCCGATCCCCGGAGCGGCGTCGGTTATCAGGTGCAGGTGGAGATCCCCGAACGCCAGATGAGCTCCATCGAGGATGTGAAGAACCTGCCGATCACCCGCAGCGCCGGCCAACAGATCGACCTGCGCAATGTCGCTACCGTCAGGGACGGCACCGTGCTCGGCGAGTACGACCGTTACAACATGCAACGCATGTTGACGTTGAGTGCTAACGTTTCGGGCGAAGATCTGGGAAGGGCCGCCGCTCAGGTCCGCCGGGCCATCAGCGACGCGGGAAAGCCGCCGGACCGGGTCAACGTGACGATGCGTGGCCAGGTCCAACCGATGATGGAGATGTTCGCCGGTCTGCGGATCGGCCTCCTCACGGCGGTCGGCGTCATCCTTCTGCTGCTGTCCGCTAATTTCCAGTCGTTTCGGCTCTCCCTGGCTGTGGCTTTGACCATCCCTGCCGTGATCGCCGGTGCTGCGCTCGTGCTCTGGCTGACGGGCACGACGCTCAACATTCAGTCCTTCATGGGTATGATCATGGCCGTCGGCGTCGCGGTCGCGAACGCCATCCTGCTGGTTACGTTCGCCGAACGCAGTCGCGCCGAGGGGCGCGAACCGTGGGAGGCCGCCCTCGACGGCGCGCGCAGCCGGCTGCGCCCGATCCTTATGACCAGCCTCGCGATGGTCGCGGGCATGATCCCGATGGCGCTCGGCCTGGGCGAAGGCGGTGAGCAGACGGCTCCGCTCGGCCGCGCGGTGATCGGCGGACTCCTGGGCGCGACCTGCGCCACGCTAATCGTGCTTCCCGCGATCTTCGCCATGCTCCAGACGCGTCGCGCCCGCGCATCCGCCTCGCTGGATCCGGATGACCCGCGCAGTCGATATTTCGAGCCGGGCCCACGCCTTGCCGCTCGCCGGCATGCCGATGACGAGCGCACGCGGTTCCGCGGCCAAGTAGCCGACTAGCGAGGACGAAAAAGGCCGATCATGAACAGACTGCGTATTCATAAAGGGCGCGGCGTCAAGGTCGCGGCGGCGGTGATTGCCGTCGCCGTGTCGGGCGTCATCGTCGAACGGCATCTCAGCGCGTCGCCCCCGAAGGCAACGGCGGCGGTCGAGACGCGCCCGAAAGTCGAGGTCGAGCACCCGCGCCGCGCCGCGGTGGCGCGACGGCTGAAGAGCAATGCCACGCTCGAAGCCTTCGAGGAGGCGGACCTGTTCGCGAAAGTTTCGGGGTATTTGACGGAGGTGCGCGTCGACATTGGCGACCACGTGAAGGCCGGTCAGATCCTGGCGGTGATCTCGGTTCCCGAGATCGAGAAGCAACTGGCCGAGGCGAAAGCTCAGCTCGTGGCCAAGCAGAACATGCTGGAGACCGCACGACGCGAAGTCGATCACCACAAAGCCGATGTGGCGCTTCAGGAAATCACGTTGAAGCGCCAGGACACGCTGTTCAAGGGCCGCGCCATCACCGACCAGACGCTCGACGAGGTCCGCAGCAAGACGGAGATCGCACGCGCCGACCTCGGTGTTGCCGAGGCAAACCGCGGCTTGGCGTTCGCCGAGGTGGACGTCGCCACGGCAACCGTCGAGAAGATCGACGCGCTGCTTGGCTATTCGCAGATCGTCGCCCCCTTCGATGGCGTGGTGGCGCAACGGCTGGTGAATCGCGGCGATTTGACGCAGCCCGCCTCGGCCGCTCGCACGACGCCGCTCTTCACGGTGCAGCGGATCGACACGATCCGGGTGTTCTGCGACATCCCTGAGAACGATGTGCCGCATTTGCGCGTCGGTGATGCCGCTACCGTCACGCCGTCCGGTTTCGATGAAAAATCCTTTGCCGGCACCGTTACCCGCTTCGCGTTCCGCGTCGATCCCCGGACCCGCAACATGCGCACCGAGGTCGACCTGCCCAATCCCGATGAGCGGCTCTATCCCGGCATGTATGCGGAAGTCTCGTTGGAAATGGATCGGCGGCAGGACGCGCTCACGGTGCCGGCCACCGCCATCGTCGCGACTGGCACCGATAAATTTGTCTACGTCGTCCAGAACGATCGCGTCGAGCGCCGGCCGATCAAGATCGGCATCATAGACAACGATCGGGTCGAGGTGGCCGACGGGTTGTCGGAGGACGCGTCGGTCGTGGCGACGGCCGCAAGCGCACCGCCACCTGGCACCGCGGTGCAGCCGGTCACCCGCGGGAATTCCTGAAAAGATGACCAGGGCAACGCCAAAGACGCTGATGTGCGGCGCCATGCTCGTGGGCTCGTTGTCCGTGGCGGCCTGCGCCACCGATCCGATGGACCCAAAAGGGCCCCAGCCGAGCGTGGCGCCGAGCGGTCAGCCTGCGGCTGACGCGCTGCGCCTCGACCGTTCGCAGGTCTCGCCGATGTATCGCGAGATGTTGGCGATCGACCTGCCGAATGTCGTGCAGGTCGCCGGTCTCAAGAATATCGACATCCTTCAGGCGCGCCAACGCGTCGAGGCGTCACGAGGCGAATTGGAGAGCGCCGCCGCCTCGATTCTTCCGGTCATTTCTCCTGGCGTGGCCATCGACCACGTGCAAGGTGTGAATAGCTCCTTCACCGGGCAGCTCGTGGGGGCGAATTTCACCACGTTCCAGCCGTCCGTCCTCCTGCAATTCGTCCTCAACCCCGGCCGCGTGTTTTACGACGTGATTGCCTCCAAGAAACGCCTCCTTGCGACCGAGCAGCAGGAACGGTTTGTCGTGATGGAGACGATCCGCAGCTCCGTCGTGCAATATTATGATCTGGTTCTGGCCCAATCGCGCATTTCCGTCGCCCGCGAGGCGGTGGCCGAGGCCGAGGAGCTTTTGCGTCTCACGCGCTTACGCGTGCAAGCAGGAACGGGCGTCCCGGCGGACGATTTGCGAGCGCAAGCAAACCTGGCAGGTCGCCAGCAGGATCTGGCGATTTCCCTCAATAGCTTCAACCAGGCCTCCATCTCACTTTCATCCACCCTCTACCTCGATCCGACGGTGACATTGACGCCAAAGCCCGATCAGATCGCGGCGACCCGCTTGGTGCAGGAGAATCTCGGGATCGATGACATGCTGAGGATCGCAGTGCAATGGCGTCCCGACCTGGAAAGCGTCAAGACCCTTGCCGCGGCCGCCGGCGCGGACACCAAGTCGACTTTTTGGGGCGGCGTCTCGCCGCAAGTCCAGACAGGTTACCAGTTCAGCGGCCTCGCCAGTCGGGCGTCTGGCCAGAACTTTCCCCTTCAGGCGCAGCAACACGCCAATGCGAGCGTGGGGTGGAGTTTGAGCGCGACGCTGTTCGGCCAGCTGCGGAGCGCCAAGGCGACTGCACGGGAAGCGACGCTCGAGGCAGACCGGCGTCTTGAAGATGTCCGGGCGCAGGTCGTGCGTTCGGCGCAGGACAGCGCCACCAATGCGCAGCTCATTCCAATCGCCAAGCAGCAAGTGGAGGCGGCGGAGGAAGCCTTGAGCCTGGCGCAGGAGAATTTCGGTGCCGGGACCGCGCTCACGGTCGACGTCCTCCAAGCCGAGGACACGCTCAACGAAGCACGGCTTCGCTACACCAACGCCGTGACCAGTTACAACCAGTCGCAGGTGAATCTCTTGGCGGCGCTGGGCCTGATAGATAGCACCCGCCTGTCTCCGTCGTAATCATCCTAGACGACCACTTCGGCAATAGGACGCTTTACGGCGTCGGAATCTCCAACCGCAATCACGTCCGAAAACGGGACGCCGAGGCGCCGAGCAGCGCAAGCACGATTTTACGAAATACGCACCTGACGGGTGTTGGTCTGACGGGCCTTGCCGTCGTCGCGTCCGGGGGCATGAGCGTGTACGGCACCAGCTTCGTCCTCGCGTTCCGGTCCGGAGCCCGGCTGCCCACCGGTGTAAAGCGGACATGCCCCAGGGCTCCACTCACCAATCTTGATTTACGATTCCACGTCCTGCACGCGATTAAGTCTTTTTAAATCAAATCTGTCTAAAATTGTTCGTATTGCCAGGTTGCGGGTCGCCGCGATCGTCCTTCGCTTGAGCCGAGGCAGACGTGCTCCTGCAGACGCTGTCCGAGCCGTCACGTTCGACCCGCCGCCGCTCGGCGCCGCTCGGCCTGCCGACCACCGAGGAGCTGCTGGTCGACGGCGGCGACGCTCGGCTGGCGATCGATCCGGCCACCCGGGTCAACAAATACGGCTGCCGGCCGTTTCCCGATCCCGGCCTTGCGGCGTTCGGGTCGTCCACCTCGTCGGTCGTGTCGGCGCTCGGGTTCGCCGCCGCGGAAAACCTCCGTCGCCGGCTGTTGCGCGCGTCGGCTCTCGGTGAGCCGCCGCCCTTCACCTACCGGCGCGAATTGCAGCGCCTGCGCCGCGAGCTGATCCGGCTGTGCGGTCTCGCCGATTTCCCCGGCGTCGAGATCGTGTTCGCCGCCTCGGGGACCGATCTCCACCAGATCGCCGCCCAGCTCGTTGCCGGCGAGCGTGCCGCCGCGCTGCGCGTGCTCATGACCGAGACGGCCGAGACGGGGAGCGGCGTTCCGGCCGCCTTCGCGGCCGCGGCACCCGGCGTCGAGGTGATCGCCGCACCGGCGCGGGACGGCGACGGCGCGGTGCGCCGCGCCGGCACGGTCGCGGCCGAACTCGACATGCTGATCGCGGGGGCGGTCGAGCAGGACGCCCGCGTTCTGCTGACCATCGCCGATGTGTCGAAGACCGGGTTGCTGTCGCCGCGGCTCGACCATGTGCTGGATCTGCGTGACCGCCGCCGGAACGGCGCGGTCGAAGTCCTCGTCGATGCGTGTCAGTTCCGCCTGGCCCCGGCCACTTTGCGCGCCTATCTGCAGCATGGGCTGATGGTCGCGGTGACCGGCTCCAAATTTCTGACCGGCCCGGCCTTTTCGGGTGCGTTGCTCGTGCCGCCGTCGACCGCGCGCCGCCTGCGCCGCACGGTCCTGCACGGCCCCCGCGGACTGTCCCGGCGCGCCGAATGGCCGCAGGGCTGGGCGGCCGCGCACGGCGTGCCCGATGCGGCGAATTACGGCCTGTTGCTGCGCTGGGAGGCGGCACTCGCCGAGCTCCGCGCGTTGCGCCGCCTGGCCGAGGGCGAGGTCAGGCACTTCGTGGCCGAGTTTGCCACCGCCGTGCACCGGCGGCTCGCCGACGATCCGCAGCTCGAGGCGCTCGCGGCCCCGGGGCCCGATCGGCGGCCGGTGGTCCCGGCGACCAGCTGGGACCATCTGCCGACCATCTTTCCGTTCCTGCTCCGCCGCGGCTCCGCCACCCTGGGGAGCGCGGCCACCGAGCAGGTCTACGGGCGCCTGCGGGCGTTCCGCTGCCAGCTCGGCCAGCCGGTCGCCTGCGGCCGGCGCGGCGGCCAGCCGGTCAGCGCCTTGCGCCTGTGCCTGAGCAGCCGCCTGATCGTCGAGGCGGTGGGCGAGGGCCGTCGCGCCGCGGTGATCGAGCGCGCCCTGGCGGTCCTCGACAAGGCCGTGGTCCTGGCGCACGCGGCGCGGGATTAGCGCCCTGGGCCTCGGCGCTGGCGCGGCGCCCGGCCCCCGAAACCAAGCCGAGGCGAGGTCGTTGTCTCTGGTGGCTGAGGCGGCGGCGGAATAGGGCCGCCTGCGAAGGCGCGCAGAATTGCATTTGCCTCTGCAATACTTTTCGGCGTTATTTGGCTGCGGTTTCAAGAGCTTGGAAAACTATTGCAGTATTGCACCGGATTCAGGGGGCGGGCGCCCCCGCCTCGGGACCGCCGCTTCGGCGGCGCGTCGCGGCGTGACGCAAACCGCACCGGCGGTCGACCTGGAACCCTGTCCCCGATTCCGCATATCGTCTGCTTGAATGCCCATTCGTCTTTCCCTGTCGCGCCAGACCATCGTGCCGCTGATCGTGGCCTGCGGCCTGTTCATGGAGAATCTCGATTCGACGGTGGTCGCGACCGCCCTGCCGTCGATCGCCCGCACGCTCGGCGAGAATCCGCTGCGGCTGAACCTCGCGATCACCTCGTATCTGCTGAGCCTGGCCGTGTTCATTCCGCTGAGCGGCTGGCTCGCCGACCGCTTCGGGCCGCGCACGGTGTTCAGCTCGGCCATCCTGGTCTTCACCACCGGCTCGATCTGCTGCGGGCTGTCGCACTCGTTGGCCCAGCTGGTCGCGGGGCGCATCGTCGAAGGGCTTGGCGGGGCCATGATGGTGCCGGTCGGCCGGCTGGTGTTGATGCGGACGGTGCCCAAGGCCGAGTTGGTCAACGCGATGACCTATCTGACCGTGCCGGCGCTGATCGGGCCGATCATGGGTCCGCCGCTCGGCGGCTTCATCGTGACCTACAGCTCGTGGCGCTGGATCTTCTTCATCAACATCCCGATCGGGATTCTCGGCGTGTTCCTGGCCCGCCGCTTCATTCCCGATGCGCGCGAGGACTCCGCCCGGCCGCTCGATGCCCGCGGCTTCGCCCTGGTGGCGCTCGGCCTCGTCGGGCTGATGTTCGGCTTCGAGACCATCGGTCGCGGCCTTCTGCCCAACGATCTCGTGGTGGCGCTGCTGGTCATGGGGGCCGTGTGCACCGGCCTGTACGTGGTGCACGCGCGGCGCACGCCGCACCGCATCCTCGATCTCAGCCTGTTCCAGTACGTCACCTTCCGCGCCAACGTGATCGGCGGCACCTTGTTCCGCACCGGCATCGGCGCCTTGCCGTTCCTGCTGCCGATGATGTTCCAGCTGGGCTTCGGGCTGACCGCGTTCTCCTCCGGCCTCCTGACCTTCACCGCCACGGCCGGCGCCATGCTGATGAAGGTGACCGCGGCGCCGATCATCCGCCGGTTCGGGTTCCGCAACGTGCTGATCGGCAATGCGCTGATCAGCGGCGCGTTCCTGTTCAGCTACGCCCTGTTCACCCCGTCGACGCCGCACGCGGTGATCATCGCGACCCTGCTGATGGGCGGCTTCTTCCGCTCGCTGCAGTTCACCGCGCTGCACACCGTCGCCTATGCCGAGATTCCGCCGCCGCAGCTGAGCCAGGCGACGACGCTCGCCAGCATGGCCCAGCAGCTGGCGCAAAGCTTCGGCGTCGGGCTGGGCGCCTTGATCCTGCATCTGACCGTGTGGTGGACCGGCAGCGAGGAATTGAGCGCCCGCCACTTCGCGCTGGCCTTCATCGGCGTCGGCTGCGTCTCGATGCTGTCGCTGCCGTTTTTCTGGAAGCTGCCGGCCGATGCCGGGGAGGAGATCAGCGGCCGACGCTCCGGTACTGGCGGCGCCGCCGCGCTGGAGGCGGCGGCGCCTCTGGCCTCGCCGCCGGAAATCCCGCAGGATCGGCGCCGCGCATGAGTGCGTCCGACGCATCGCCCGGCCGGCGCGGGGAGTACCCGCATTTTCTCGCCATCCCGACGCGGTGGATGGACAACGACGTGTATCTGCACGTCAACAACGTCGTCTACTACTCCTATTTCGACACCGTGATTAACCGCTACCTGATCGAGGCTGGCGGGCTCGATATCGCGAACAGCCCGGTGATCGGGATTGCCGTCGAGACGATGTGCCGGTTCCGCAAATCCTTCGCCTTCCCGGAGGTGGTCGATGCCGGCTTGCGGGTCGGCCATCTCGGCAACTCCTCGGTGCGCTACGAGATCGGCCTGTTCGGCGCCGGCGAGGACGAGGCGCGGGCCGAAGGGCATTTCGTGCATGTGTTCGTCGACCGCGTCGCCAACAAGCCAGTCGCGATCCCGGCGCGCATGCGGGACGCGCTGGCCCGCCTCAAGCCGGCGCCATGAGCATGTCCGTGGGTCCGCGCCTGTACGACATGCAGGTTTTGTCGCCGAGCGGCTTCGTCCGGCTGGCCTGGGCGGAGTGGGGGGCCGACGACGCCGAGCGGGTCGTCATCTGCTGTCACGGCCTGACCCGCAACGGCCGCGACTTCGATGCGCTCGCGTCGGTCCTGGCGTCGACCGGCTGGCGCGTGGTGGCCCCCGATATTCCCGGCCGCGGCCGCAGCGAGTGGCTGCGGCGTGCCGAAGACTACATCTATCCGTTCTATCTCTCGGCGATGGCGGCGCTGATCGGGCGGCTGCGGATCGCCAGTGTCGACTGGGTCGGGACGTCGATGGGCGGCCTGATCGGCATGATGCTGGCGGCCCAGCCCGGCACGCCGATCCGCCGGCTGGTGCTGAACGACATCGGCGCCCTGATACCCAAGGTGTCGCTCGAGCGCCTCGCCGACTATGTTGGGCACGATCCGCGCTTTGAGACCCTGGACGCGCTGGAGGCGTATCTGCGCCATGTCCACGCGCCGTTCGGCGCGCTGACCGACGCCGAGTGGCGGCACCTGGCGACATACAGCTCGGCTCCCGCCGAGCGCGGCCATCTGCGCCTGCATTACGACCCCGCGATCGCCAAGGCGTTCGTGGCCGGGAAGATCGAGGACGTGGCGCTGTGGCCGGTGTGGGACGCCGTGGCGTGTCCGACCTTGCTGCTGCGCGGCGCCGCGTCCGACCTGCTTCTGCCGGCGACGGCGGCGGAGATGACAAGGCGCGGGGCGGCCGCCCTGCGCGGCCAGGTCGAGCTCCGCGAGATTGCAGGTGCCGGCCACGCGCCGGCCCTGATGGCGGCGGACCAGACGGCCCTGGTCGGCGATTTTCTCGCCCGGTCCTGACGTCATGGCGGGCCCGCCCCCGCTTGTCCGGCTCGCGGCCGGTCCGTTCGTCGCCGAGCTCTGTCCCGAAGTCGGCGGTTCGCTGGCGCGGTTCGTCGGCTGGGGCCACGACCTCCTGCGGCCGGTCAGCGACGCGGACCTCGCGGCGCGCGAGCCGCGCCGGCTGGGCTGCTATCCGCTGATCCCGTTTTCAAATCGCGTGCGCGAGGCGCAGTTCATCTTCGACGGCGAGCGCTATCGGCTCGCCCGCAACTTCCTGCCCGAGCCGCACGCCATCCATGGCAATGCCTGGCAGCGCGCCTGGCAGGTCGACCGGCAGGCGGCGGACGCGGCACGGCTGGTGCTGGTGCATGATCCGGCGCGCGACGGCGCCGCCCCGTGGCCGTTCGCCTATCGCGCCGCGCTCGACTTTCAGCTGGCGGCCGAGGGTCTGACGGTGCGGCTCAGCGTCGAGAACACCGACCGGCGCCGCATGCCCGCCGGGTTCGGCTTGCACCCGTTTTTCCCGCTGACGACCGGCACGCGGCTGGCCGCGCGGCTGGAGGGCGTGTGG
Organism: Alphaproteobacteria bacterium; assembly: GCA_036394195.1. Lineage (GTDB taxonomy): Bacteria > Pseudomonadota > Alphaproteobacteria > CACIAM-22H2 > CACIAM-22H2 > DATJPD01. The sequence continues at coordinate 25,339 of DASWFO010000234.1, forward strand.
CTGAACGACGAGCGGAAGCTGCCGGAAAGCCACGTCGCCCTGCCCCCGGCCTGGGACTTCACATCGCCGGCCCCGGTGCCGCCGCTCAGCGTCGACAACTGCTTCACCGGCTGGGCGGGTGCGGCCAGGCTCGAATGGCCGGACCGGGGCCTCAGGCTCGACATCGACGCGTCGGCGGCGTTGGGCAATCTGGTGATCTTCGTGCCCCAGGCGCACGATTATTTTTGTGTCGAGCCGGTGAGCAACGTGAACGACGGCTTCACCCTCGCCGCGGCGGGAGTCGCCAACACCGGCGTCGTGGCGCTCGCACCCGGCGAGACGCTCGCCGGGGAGATCCGCTTCAAGCCGGCGCTGCTCAGTCGAGCTTGATGTTCGCCGTCTGGATGATCGCCGCCCATTTCGCCTGGTCGGCGGCGATTTCGGCCGCGAACGCCGCGGGCGTGGCGCCGCGCGGCACCGTGCCGAGGTCGACCAGCCGCCGGCCGAGGTCGGCGTTGAGGAAGCCGACGATGTCGCGATTGAGGCGGGCGACGACCGGTGCTGGCGTGCCGGCGGGTGCAAACATCCCGTACCAGGTCGAGCTCTCGAAGCCGGGTAATCCGGCTTCGGCGAGCGTCGGCACGTCGGGCAGGGCGCGCACGCGCTGCGTCGTGGTGACGCCGATGACCGTGAACGCGCCGGCCTGCACCTGCTCGATCACCGCCGGGACCTGATGGAACATCGCCTGGATCTGGCCGCCCAGCAGGTCGGCCGTCGCCTGCGGCGAGCCGCGATAGGGGATGTGGATCAGGTCGACCTTGGTGAACGCCTTGAACTGCTCGCCGGCGAGATGCATCGACGTGCCGTTGCCGCTCGAGCCGTAATTGATCTTGCCGGGATTGGCGCGCGCCAGCGCCAGGAACTCGCGGAGGTCCTTGGCCGGCACCGCCTTGTTCAGGATCAGGATGTTCGGCACGTCGCAGAGCGGGGTGATCGGCGCGAAATCCTTCTGCGCGTCGAACGGCAGGTTGCGGTAGAGGGCGGGGTTGATCGCGTGCGTGCCCGACGTGCCGAAATACAGCGTGTAGCCATCGGGCGTCGACTTGGCGACGGCGTCGGTGCCGACATTGCCGCCCGCACCCGGACGCGGATCGACGATCACGGTCTGGCCGAGAGTGCGGCTCAGCGAATCGCTGACCAGGCGTGCCACGACGTCGACACCCGATCCGGCGGGGAAGCCGGTGATGATCTTGAGCGGGCGGTTGGGCCAGTCCTGCTGAGCCGCCGCCGGGCCCGCCAGGCCGGAGAGTGCCAGAAGCGTCGTCAGGATCGCCCGGATCATGCTGCCCCTCCGTTCCGATCTACGCGCGCGTCACAATGTCAGCCCGCCGTCGACATGGATCGTCTGCCCGGTCACGTAGCCGGCATCGGCAGACAAGAGGAAGGCGACGACGCCCGCGACGTCGTCGGGCGTGCCCAGCCGGCCCAGCGGCACCCGGTCGGCGGCGCGCTGCCACGCCTCCTGGCTCAGCGCCGCATGCGCGCCGCTGTCTTTCTGCGTATAGCCGGGGACGACGCAGTTGACGGTGACGCCCGCCGGCGCCAGCTGCGCCGCCAGCGATTTGGCGAGGCCTTCGAGCCCGGCCTTGGCCGCGGCCGACGCGGGGAACAGATCGCCGCCGAGACGGAACACGTGGGCCACGAACGAGCTGATCGCCACCACCCGCCCCGAGGGTGCGGCCTCAAGCGCGGGCAGGGCGGCGGTGACCAGCCGGAAGAACGCGCCGGTGATCGCCGTGAACGAGGCCTGAAGGCCGGCATCGTCGAGGGCGCCGAAGGTCCGCTTGTCGGCGAAGCCCGCATTGCTCACCAGGTGATCGAGGCGGCCGAACCGGTCGAGCGTCTCCCCGACGATGCGGCCCGCCACCGCCGCGTCGGTGAGGTCGCCGAGCACGAGATGCGTGTCGGCGCCGGCCGCTCGGGCGGCCGCGGCGACGCGGTCGAGCCCGTCGCGGTTGGCGCGGGTATGGAGGACGAGCGTGCGCTCGGGTGAGGCGAGACGGCGGCAGATCGCGGCGCCGATGCCGCTGGCGGCCCCGGTGACGAGCGTGACCGCCGACGGGCTCACGGCGCCGCCGGCCTCGTCACTCGGTGAACGCGACCTCGCGGGTCTTGCGGAACGCCGGCAAGAGCACGATCGCCAGCAGGGCGAAGGCCACGATCAGCAGGCCGGCGCTGATCGGCCGCTGCGCGAAGACCAGCGGGTCGCCGCGCGACAGCACCAGTGCGCGCCGCAGGTTCTCTTCCATCAGCGGCCCCAGGATGAATCCCAGGATCAGCGGCGCCGGCTCGCAGCCGAGCTTGATGAAGATGTAGCCCAGGAACCCGAACAGCGCGGTCATGCCGACCTCGAAGGTCGAGCTGTTCACGCTGTACACGCCGATGCTGCACAGCATGAGGATGCAGGGGAACAGCATCCGGTACGGCACGTTCAGCAGCCGCACCCACAAGCCGATCATCGGCAGGTTGATGACCAGCAGCATGGCGTTGCCGACCCACATGCTGGCGATCATCCCCCAGAACAGCTCGGGCTGCTGCGTCATCACGCGCGGCCCCGGGGCGATGCCCTGGATGGTCATGGCGCCGATCATCAGCGCCATCACCGGGTTGGAGGGAATGCCAAGGGTGAGCAGCGGGATGAACGAGGTCTGGGCGCCGGCATTGTTCGCGGACTCGGGCCCCGCGACGCCTTCGACGGCGCCGTGGCCGAACCGCTCGGGCGTCCGCGAGACCTTTTTCTCCAGCGTATAGGCCGCGAACGACGCCAGCAGGGCGCCGCCGCCCGGCAGCACGCCGAGGATCGCGCCGAGGCCGGTGCCGCGCAACACCGCGGGCCATGCCAGCTTGAACTCCTCCATGGTCGGCCACAGCTTGCCGATCACGGCGCTGACCTTGCGGCCCTCGGTCCTCTCCAGGTTGATGATGATTTCGGCGGCACCGAACAGGCCCATCGCCACCAGGACGAAGTTGATGCCGTCCGACAGATCCGGCAGCCCGAAGGTGAACCGCTGCTGGCCCGAGTTGAGGTCGGTGCCGACGATGCCCATCAACAGGCCGAGGAAGATCATGGCGAAGGCCTTGGGCAGCGACCCGCGGGCCAGCACCACGGCACCGGTCAGGCCGAGCACCATCAGCGAGAAATATTCGGCCGCGCCGAACGACAACGCGACGCGGGCGAGCGGCGGGCTCGCCGCCGCGATCAGCATGGTCGAGACGGTGCCGGCGAAGAACGACCCCAGCGCGGCGATGCAGAGGGCGGACCCGGCGCGCCCCTTCAACGCCATCTTATGCCCGTCGATACAGGTGACGACCGACGACGATTCGCCGGGCAGGTTGACCAGGATGGCGGTGGTCGAGCCGCCATACTGGGCGCCGTAGTAGATGCCGGCCAGCATGATCAGCGCCGGGGTCGGCGGCAGATAGAAGGTGGTGGGCAGCAGCATCGCCAGGGTGGCGACGGGGCCGATGCCCGGCAGGACGCCGATCAGGGTGCCGATCAGGGCGCCGATGAGGCAGAAGAAGACGTTCTGAAGCCCCAGCGCGACGCTGAAACCGAGATAGAGATTGTGGAAGAGGTCCATGATCGCGCTCGCTCAGAAATGCGGCCAGATGTCCATCGGCAGGCCGAGGGCGTGGATGAACACGAAGACGGAAACGACGGCAAAGCAGACCGCCAGGATGATCTGTTCGCGCAGGCGGAACTCCGGGCCACCGAACGCGCCGACCACCATCGAGGCGATCGTCGCCGCCGGCAGGCCGGCCCGCTCGATCAACAGCGCGAACGCGAGGAACGACGCGCAGACGGCGATCAGCGGCTTGAAGTACCAGCGCTCCAGCGGCTCGCCTTCGATCGCCGTGCCTTTGATGGCGATGCCGGCGCCCAGCACGATGAGGCACCACGAGAGCATCATCGGAAAATATCCGGGGCCCATGCGCAAGGCGGTGCCCACCGGATAGTCGCGCGCGATCCACAGCGCGACGAGGCCCCAGCCAACGAACATCAGGCCAGCGACCGTGTCCTGGTTCCAGTGAAAACGCATTCGCATGGTTGGGACGCTCTCCCCCCGGTTATTCGTTGCGGGGCGCTACGATAGTGAAGTTTGTGTAAGGTGCAATAGAGGATTTTGCTCAATATTTCTACGCCTTCCGGCCGTACCTCGGGCAAACGTTAAGGTGCCGCGACGCGCGCGTGATGCTGCAGTGCGTCACGCCGCGCGACCCGCGGTCGGGTTGCGAGCGAAGATGCGGCAAGATAAGGTCCGGGCCGGTGTTGCGGTTTCATATCTGCCCAAAAACGAAGGCAGATTCATCAAGTCGACGCCGGAGGAAGCAGCATGAGTCGGGCCCTGGTCACGGTCTGGTGTGTGGTGGTCGCGGCTCTTTGGATCGGATCGGCCGCCGCCCAGGGCTTTCCGCAGCGTCCCATCACCGTCGTCATCCCGTTTCCGCCGGGCGGCGTCGCCGACCAGACCGCACGGCCGCTCGCGGCCTCGATGGAGAAGATCCTGAAGCAGCCGGTGGTCCTCCTGAACAAGGCAGGGGCCGGCGGGGCCGTCGGGATGCAGTCGGTGTCTGGCGCCAGGCCGGATGGCTACACGCTGCTGATGGCGCTCTCCAGCATCTCTATCATTCCCGAAGCCGACAAGCTGTTCGACCGTCAGCCGGCCTACGCGGTCGATCAGTTTGCACCCGTGGCGCTCATCGCCGCCGATCCGACCGTCCTCGTGGTGCGCGCCGACAGCCCGTGGAAGTCGGTGCAGGATTTCGTCGCCGACGCCAAGGCGCATCCCAACCAGTTCGCGTTCTCGTCGTCGGGCATCTACGGGACGCTGCACATGGCGATGGCGATGTTCACGACCGCTGCCGGCATTCAGCTGCGCCACGTTCCGTTCACCGGCGGCGGCCCGGCGTTGACCGCACTTCTCGGCAACAACGTGCAGGCGCTGGCGTCCGGACCGGGTCCGGTGCTGGCGCAGATCCAGGCCGGGGCGCTCCGGCCGCTGGCGCAGTGGGGCGACAAGCGCATCGCGGCCTTGCCGGACGTGCCGACCTTCAAGGAGCTGGGCTACAAGGACGTCGAGTTCTACATCTGGGCCGGGATGTTCGCGCCGAAGGCGACGCCGGCGCCGGTCATGACCACCTTGCGCGACGCCGTCCGCCGCTCGGTCGTCGATCCCGATTTCAAGACGACCATGGACAATCTGGGCTCGCCGATCGTCTATCTCGACGCGCCCGAGTTCCAGAAATTCTACGACGCCGACGCCGCGCGGCTCACCGCGGCTGTGCGCCGCGTCGGCCGCGTCGAGTAGGCGCTGCGACCGATCGCACGTCCATGGGCGATCCAACTCAGGCGGAGCCCTCCCGCGCGGCACCCGGCGGCACCTGGCGGAGCGACCGCATCGCCGGCGCCGGGTTGGCTCTGTTCGCGGCCGTCGTCGCCTGGCAGACCCGAACCCTGCCGATCGGCACGCTGAGCAATCCCGGTCCGGGCTACATGCCGCTGGTGCTGGCCGCCGTGCTGGCGGCGCTCGGCCTGCTCGTGGCGTGGCGCGGCGGGGAGTCGATCGCGCTCCGCGATCTCCGCTGGCCGGAGCTTGGGCATGCGGTGAAGATCCTCGGCTCCTGTGCGTTCGCGGCGGCGGCGTTCGAGCCGCTCGGCTTCCGGCTCACCGTGCTCGCGGTGTCGATCTTCCTGATCGGCGTGATCGAGCGGCGCCCGCCGCTGGCTGTGGCGCTGGTGTCCTTCGCCCTGTCCTTCGGCACGTTTTATCTGTTCAACGATCTCCTGAAGACGCCGCTTCCCGTCGGCGTCCTCGGGATCTGACCGATGCTGGACACGCTCCACAACCTGGCGCTCGGATTTTCGGTGGCGTTGCAGCCGACGGTGTTTCTCTATGCCGTGCTGGGCTGCGTCGTGGGCACGATCGTCGGCGTGCTGCCGGGGCTTGGCCCGCTCGCCGGGATCAGCCTGCTGCTGCCGCTGAGCTTCGGGCTGTCGCCGACCACGGCCATCGTGCTGCTGGCCGGCATCTACTATGGCGCCATGTATGGCGGATCGACGACCTCGATCCTGATGCGCATTCCAGGCGAGGCGGCCTCGGTGATGACCTGCATCGACGGCTACGCCATGACCCAGAAGGGCCGTGCCGGGCCGGCGCTGGCCATCGCCGCGATCGGCTCGTTCGTCGCCGGCACCTTGAGCCTGGTGGCGCTGATGCTGCTGGCGCCGCCCTTGGCGTCCTTCGCGCTCCGCTTCGGCCCGCCGGAATATGTCGGGCTGCTTCTGCTCGGGCTGATCGTTCTGGGCTATATGTCGAGCGGCTCCATGCCCAAGACGCTCGCCATGGCCGCCTTCGGCCTCCTGCTGGGCACCATCGGCGTCGACGCGATGAGCGGCTTCTTCCGCTTCACCTTCGGCGTCTTCGAGCTGGCCGACGGGATCGGGATCGTTCCGGTGGCGGTCGGGCTCTTCGGCCTGTCGGAGATCCTGCTGACCGCCGGTCAGGACACGCCACCCCAGGTGCAGAAGCCGACCTTGCGCGAGCTCATCCCCTCGCGCCGCGAGATCGCCGAATCGGTCTGGCCGTGCCTGCGCGGCGGCGTGCTCGGCTTCATCATCGGCATTATCCCCGGCTCGGCCCACATCATCTCCTCGTTCGTCTCCTACGGCGTCGAGCGCAGGATCTCGAAGCATCCCGAGGAGTTCGGCAAGGGTGCCGTGGCCGGCGTCGCGGGGCCGGAATCCGCCAACAACGCCGCCGCCTGCGGCGCGTTCGTACCGATGCTGGCGCTGGGCGTGCCGTCGGGCCCGATCCCGGCGGTGATGATGGCGGCGCTCATGATCCACGGCGTGGCCCCGGGGCCGCTGCTGATGGAGCAGCAGCCGGCCCTGGTTTGGGGCTTTATCGCCAGTATGTATGTCGGCAATATTGTCCTCTTGATCCTTAACCTGCCGCTGGTCGGCGTCTTCGTGAACATCCTGCGCATCCCCTATGCCTATCTCTATCCGGCGATCCTGGTATTTTGCGTGCTCGGCGTGTATGCGGTGAATTCGAGCGTGGTCGACGTGTGGATCATGCTGGTCATGGGGGTGGTCGGATACGTGCTGCGCAAGCTCCATTTCGACGTCGCCCCCATCGTGCTTGGCCTCATTCTCTCGCCGATGCTGGAGCTGTCGCTGCGCCAGTCGCTGGCGATGTCGGCCGGCAGCTATGCGATCCTGGTCGAGCGGCCGATCGCGGCGACGATGTTCGGCGCCGTGATCCTGCTTCTCGCGGTCAGCCTCGGGCCGAGCCTCACGCGTGGCGGCGGCTGGCGACGGCTGGTGGGCTTGGACGAGGCGGTCGACTGATGGCGAAGGCCCGAACACCCCGGCCGCGCCGCCGGCGCGCTGATCCGGCCGCCCTGGCGCGGCGCCAGCTCGCGGCCGCGTTCCGCTGGGCCGCCCGGCTCGGCTTTCACGAGGGGACCTGCAACCATTTCAGCCTCAAGGTCCTCGGCCGCGAAGACCGCTACCTGATCAACCCGCACGGGGTGCATTTCAGCGAAATGCGCGCCAGCGACCTCCTGGTGGTCGACGCCCAGGGCCGCGTGATCGAGGGCAAGCACCCGATCGAAGAGACGGCGTTCTTCATCCACTCGCGCATCCATCGCTCCAATCAAGACGCCAAATGCGTGCTCCACACGCACATGCCCTACGCGACTGCGCTGACGATGATCGAGGGCGGCCGCCTGGAGCCGTGCCTGCAGACCTCTCTGCGCTTCTACGGCCGCGTCGCCTATGACGACGATTTCGGCGGCTACAACGGGCTGGTGCTGGACACCGAGGAAGGCGACCGGATCTGCCGGGCACTCGGCGACAAGCGCGTGCTGATGCTGGCCAACCACGGCGTGATCGTCGCCGCTCCGACGGTCGCCGAGGCGTTCGACGACCTCTACTATCTCGAGCGGGCCGCGCAGGCGCAGGTGATCGCGATGTCGACCGGGCGCAAGCTGCGGCTGGTCGGCGACAATGTCGCGGCACTCACCCGCGACCAGATGCTGAAGGACGGCGAGCTTTATGCCCGGGTCCATTTCAACGCGTTGTGCCGCATTCTCGACCGGGAGTCGCCTGAGTATGCACGTTAAGGGGGACATCCATGGCGACTAAGCCGCGGCGCCTGATCGTCGGCATTTCGGGAGCTTCGGGCACCATTTACGGCGTGCGCCTGCTGCAGGTGCTGAGCGGCTCCGACATCGAGACCCATCTCGTGATGACCCGGTCGGCCGAAGTCACGATGGCGTACGAAATGGACATGAAGGTGAAGGACATTCATGCGCTCGCCGACATCGTCTATCCGGTCGCCGACATCGGCGCTGCGATCTCGTCCGGCTCGTTCAAGACCGAAGGCATGATCGTGGCGCCGTGCTCGATCCGCTCGCTCGCCGAGATCGCCTACGGCAACACGACCAATCTCCTCTCGCGCGCCGCCGACGTCGTGCTCAAGGAGCGGCGGCGCCTGGTGCTGATGGTGCGCGAGACGCCGCTGCATGTCGGCCATCTGCGCGCGATGACCCACGTGTCGGAGATCGGCGCCATCGTGATGCCGCCGGTTCCCGCCTTCTACGCCCGGCCGAAGACGGTGGACGACATGGTCAACCACACGGTCGGCCGCGCCCTGGACCTGTTCGGCATCGACAATTCGCTGGTGCGGCGCTGGGGCGAGGTGGGCGGCAGCGGCAGGACGGCGCGCAAACGCGCCAAGAGCTGAGGCGCTCGATGCCGCGCGCGGGCGGCCGCCCGGCAAATCCGTTCTGGACCTATTCGCTGCGCCTGTACCGGCGGCCGGACGTCGCCGCCGCGTGCATCGCCCTTCAGGACCGCCTGGGCGTCGACGTCAACGTGCTCCTGTTCTGCCTGTGGGCGGGCCACCGCGGCGTGGCCTTGCCGCCCAAGACCATGACCCTGATCGGCGAGCTGTCGCGGCTGTGGAGCACCAATGTCGTCGGCGGGCTGCGCCAGGTCCGGCGCTTTCTGAAGCCGCTCGGGTTGCCGGCGCTCCGCGGACAGGTCGCCCGGGTGGAGCTCGCCGCCGAACGGGTGGAACAGGACCTGCTGGTCCGGCTTCTGCCCGCGGCGCGGCGCCGCCGGGCGATGCCGCTGCCCGAGCGCGCGGAGCTCGCCGCGCGGAACCTCGCACACTATCTCCGGCGCCATCTCCCGCGCCGGGGGGCGAGTCTGAAACCCGCTGATACCGCACACCTGCTGACCCTCCTGGCGGCGGCCTTTCCCTCCCGGGGCACCGATCTGCGACGCCTGTTCCACGGCTGATCCGGCCGCTCGACGCGGCTTTCTAACAAATTGTCAGGTAAATCTTCACACATCTGGCCGATCATGACCGGGTGGCCTGATATGCTGGGCGGCCGATGAAATACCGATTCGAAGCGCTCATCCCGGGGGCGATGCTGCTGCTCGCATTGGGTCTGCGGATCGCCGATCCGCCCGCGATCCAGCATCTGCGGCTGGTCGCCTTCGACGAATATCAGCGGCTGAAGCCGCGGCCGTGGACCGACGCCGGCATCGCCATCGTCGATGTCGACGACGCCAGCCTCGAGCGCCTCGGACAATGGCCGTGGCCGCGCACCCAGATCGCGACGTTGATCGAGCGGCTGGGCGCCATGGGGGCGGCGACCGTCGCCTTCGACATCGTGTTTGCCGAGCCCGACCGCACCTCGCCCGCGCGCATCATTTCGCTGTGGGGCGGGCCGGCCGGCGATCCGGCGGTCGCCACACTCGCCGAGCGTCTGCCCGACCACGACGCGGCGCTGGCCACGGCGATGGCCGACACGCCCACCGTGCTGGGAATGATGCTGACCGACCGGATCACGCAGCGCCGGCCCCCGGTCAAATGGGGACTGGCGCTGGCCGGCGACGATCCGCGTCCGTTCCTGCAGAGCTATTCGGGTGCGGTGACGGACCTGCCGCTGTTTGAAGCGGCGGCCTCCGGCGAGGGCAGCTTCAACAGCGCCATCGATCGCGACGGCATGATCCGCCGGGTCCCCGTCCTCGTTCGGCTGGCCGGCGACAAGGCGACGGACGAAATCTATCCCTCGCTCGCGGCCGAAGCCCTGCGCGTCGCCCAGGGTGCGTCGATGTACGTCGTGAAGTCGTCCGGCGCGAGCGGCATCGCGGCGTTCGGTGCGCATACCGGCGTCAGTCAGGTCCGCATCGGCCAGATCACCGTGCCGACCGACGCCAGCGCGCGCATCTGGCTCTACGACACCGGCCCGGTGCCGCAGCGCTTTATCCCGGCCTGGCGGGTGCTCGAGCCGGATTTCGACACGTCGCGCGTCGAGGGCAAGATCATTTTCGTCGGCACCAGTGCCGCTGGCTTGCGTGACATTCGCGCGACGCCGCTCAACCCGGCTGCAGCCGGCGTCGAGCTGCACGCGCAGGCGGTCGAGCAGATGGTTCTCGGGATCTTCCTCGAACGTCCCGACTGGATGACCGGTGCCGAGGTCGCGTGGCTGCTCGCCTTCGGCATCGGGCTGGCGCTGCTGCTGCCGCGCTGGGGTGCCACGTGGTGCGCCGCGATCGCGGCGGCGGGCATCGCGGCGAGCCTTGGCGCATCGTGGCTGGCGTTCACGCAACTCTCCTGGCTGGTCGATCCCGTCTATCCGTCGTTCGCGGTCATGCTGCTCTATTTGACGCAGTCCTTCCTGCTGTTCCTGCGCACCGAAGCCGAACGGCGCCAGGTGCGCGGCGCCATGAGCCGCTACATGTCGCCGGCGCTGGTGGAGCGGGTGGCGCGCGACCCGTCGATCTTGCGGCTCGGCGGCGAGATCCGGGACATGACCATCCTGTTCTCCGACATCCGCGGCTTCACGGCGATTTCGGAGACCATGGACGCCCACAGCCTGACGCGGTTCATGAACCGCTATCTTACGCCGATGACCGACGTGATTTTGCGGCGCGCCGGCACGATCGACAAATACATGGGCGACGCCATCATGGCGTTCTGGAACGCGCCGTTGGACGACCCCGAGCATCCGACGCACGCGGCCCGCGCGGCGCTGGAGATGATCTCGACCTTGGAGAAGCTGAACGCCGAATGGCTCGCCGAGGCGGCGGCCGGCGGGCGGCCTCACCCGAGCATCGCCATCGGCGTCGGCCTCAACACCGGATCGTGCTGTGTCGGCAACATGGGCTCGACCCAGCGGTTCGACTATTCGGTGCTGGGCGACCCCGTCAATCTCGCATCGCGCCTGGAAGGCCAATCCAAGACCTACGGAATCCCCATCGTGATCGGCGAGATGACGCGCGATCGCCTGCCGGCGTTCGCCTGCCTCGAGCTCGACCTGATCCAGGTCAAGGGCAAGGCGCAGGCGGTGCACATCTTTGCGCTGCTCGGTGACGAATCGGTGACGATCGAGCCGTGGTTCCAGAACACCAACGAGGCGCAGGAGGCGATGCTCTGCGCCTACCGGGCGCAGGACTGGAGCCGGGCCGTCCGCTTCGTCGACGAGGTCCGGCACGCGGCCGAGGGCCGGCTCGACGGGTTGTGCGACCTTTATCTCCGGCGCATCCGCGGATACTCGGACAAGCCGCCGCCGTCGGGCTGGACCGGTGTCTATGAAGCGACGGAAAAGTGACGGCAAAGACCGGTTCGAAAGACGAATAGGCGCGGAGTCCGAATCCAACTAAAGTGCGGCACACCGAGGGGCGGCGGGCAAGCCCGCCGTGGGGGCAAAGGTTGCGGTCGGGGGCACAGGTACAACACGCGGCGCGGCAGATTCGACGGACCGTGAGCGGGTGGGGTGCGGTGCTCGCGGCGGTCTGCTGCCTCGCGTTGTCGACGCTCGCCGCCGCGCAGTCACCGCCGCCCGCCCAGTCGCCCAACACTCAGCCGAACGTGATCCTCGAGCCGCTGCGCCAGGCGCCGCGGCAGACCGACCAGTTGCAGGACACCAGCGGGGCTGCGGAAAGCCAGCGCCTCCTGCGGCCCGACCGCGTCGTCACTTATGACGACGTGATGGCCGCGCCGGACGACATCGACCTCAACTTCGCATACGCGCAGACGCAGATCGGCCGCGGCGACCTGCACGGAGCTGCGGCCACGCTCGAGCGCATCATCCTGATCAATCCGGATCTGCCGCGGGTGCGGCTGCTCTATGCGATCGTCCTCTATCGGCTGGACAATCTCGACGAAGCGGAGCGCGAGTTGCGGGCCGTCCGGCTTTACGAGATGCCGTCGAGCCTGCGCGCCGAGCTCGACCGCTATCTGTCGCAGATCGAGCTCCGCCGCAAGCTGACCCGCTATACCCTCACGGTGTCGGCCAGCGTGCAGCAGGACTGGAACAAGAATGCGGCCTCCGCTTCGGGGCAGACGCTGGTCGGCGCGTCGGTGACCGGCATCGGTCAGGACATTCGCACGCCGCTCGTCGGCCATGACCAGCGGCGCAGCGATCAGGCCTATATCGGGCTGGCGCGCCTCGACGTCAGCCGCGATCTCGGCTTTCAGGCCCGCCATCAGATCACGGGGGCGATCAGCTATTACCGGGACCAGCAGGTGAGTCTGGCCGAATTCGACCTGTCGGCGATCTCCGCCGAACTGGGCGGCGTCTATGACGCGAGCCCCGTCACCATCGTCCCGAACTTCTACCGTCGCCGGATCAACCTCGATAACCGGCACTACGCCGACAATACCGGCGCCGACCTGCACGTGTACCATCAGTACGACCCCGAAACGCAACTCTACGTCCTCGGCGTTGCCGAATATCAGAATTACTGGCCGATCCCGATCGAGCAGAACGCCAAGGAGTACAACGGCTGGCTGTACACGACCGGCTTCGGCGTGAACTACACGTTCTTGCAGTCGATGCGGATCGGCCTCGAACTGGATGGCATCCGCAAATACGCCGCCCGCAACTACAATTCGTATAACGGAGCGCGGATTGCCGGGACCCATACGTGGATCTTCGGCAACGGCACGTTTCTCCTGACATTGCTCAGCGCCGAGCGGGACTGGTACGAGGAAGGATATCCCGTGGTCAGCGACCTGACCCGTCACGACCAGATCTACCGCGGGCGGATCACCTACGGCGTTCCGGTGGGGCTGTTCTTCGACGAGGATCTCCGGGCCACGGACCTGCTGCGCGATCTGACATTGGCCGTCTCGTTCGAGGCGGTCCACCAATATTCGAACATCATCAACTACAGCTACAACAACCGCTCGGCGTCGATCGGCCTCAGCAAGCGCTGGGAGTTCTGAGGCTCTCGGCACAGCGCGCCGCATCGCCATCCCGCGGCCCGACCCCCGACGACGATCAGCTCCGACGAAGGCGATGGCCGTTCGGCATGGCCCCTCCCTGTCTTGCCCCGACATGGTTAACGGACCTTACGCATGACATTTTGTCATCAGCGTTTAGTTTCGATTAACAACACGTGCTCTAAACCGGAAACAGGCGGTCGTCTCCGCGCCCGGCCAAGTGACGCGCATCACTGCACGGATTCGGTAGCCTGCTAGGATGAGCGGGTTGGGGGTTCGTGACGGTCGAGCCCAAATTTCGGACCAAGTCTTTTTAGGGTGTTTGGATGAAGCGGCGAATGCTCACGGGTCTGGCAGTCGGTTGGGCGATCACGTTCTCGCTCGGCACCACGCCTGCGCAGGCGCTGGATCGCGACGCCGCGTCGGCGCTGATCGGCCAGGTGACGCACGAGGCGGTCGCCAGCCTGACGGCAAAGGGCCTCTCCGGTGAGGAGCGCGCGCAGGCTGTCCGCGACCTCATTGCCCGGTACAGCAGCTCCGAAAAGCTCTCGGAGGAGATTCTCGGCCGGGCCTGGGCCACGGCGTCCGCCGTGGACAGGGCGCGGTTCGAGAACCGCTTCGTTGAATATGTCGTGGCGCTGTGCGCCGGCATGCTGAAAGACATGTCGCCGGAGACCAAGATCCTGGTGAACGGCGCTGAAGCGCGCGGCGACCTGATCCTGGTCCACACCGTCGTTACCGCCGGCGATGACGATCGCACGCCGGTCGAGTGGTCGGTCGCGGCGACGCCCGACGGCCGCTTGATCCTGGCCGACGTGTCGACGGAAGGCGTCAGCCTGATCAAGACGATGCGGTCCGATTTTCGGGCTGTCCTGTTTGCCAATGGCGGCCGCATCGAGGCCCTGATCGCCACGATGAACCACAAGATCAGGCTGGCGGCCAACACGAACTGACGGGGCGATCGGCGGGCTGCGGAGGCCGTCGGCCTCCAAAATCGCCCCCGGGTCCGCTCCTCCATCGGCTATACTGCGTGGGTCCAGAATTGGCGGCCTCTGTTGAGCGAGGCTTTGGGGGCAGAACATGCTGACGTTCAAAACCGCCGCGGTCGCGGCGGGTCTTGGCAGTGTCCTGATCGCCGGCCATGCGCTGGCACAGCAGATCGTGCAGGCCGCACCCGCGGCCGGCCGGGCCGGCGTCGCCGCGGCGGTGAGCGGCGAGGTGCAGCTCGCGGCGATCCCGGGTGTGCGCGAAGTCGGCAAGGACGTCGTCAGCGGCGATCCGATTTTCCTCGGCGACAAGATCACCACCGGCCCACAAGGGCGCCTGCAGATCATGCTGCGCGACGAGACGGTGTTCACGCTCGGCCCCAAGGCGGCGCTGGTCATCGACAAATTCGTTTACGACCCGTCGACGAATGCGGGCAAGGTCTCGGCCACCGTGCTCCAGGGCACGTTCCGCTTCGTGTCCGGCAAGATCGCCGCGCGCCAGCCGTCGGATATGGAGGTCAACCTGCCGGTCGGCTCGATCGGCGTCCGCGGGACGAGCGTCGCGGGAGAGGTCGAAGGAACACGGGCGACGGTGGTGCTCCTCGGCCCGGGACCTGAGAACAACGCCGGCGAACGCGTCGGGCGGATTCTCGTCACGGGGAGCGGCCAAGCCGGCGCCGCGACCACGATCGAGATCGTGCGTCCGGGATTTGCCACCACGATCTCCGCCGCCAACGTCCCGCCGACCCCGCCGGTCCGCCTCGACCCGGTGCGCCTCGCAACTCTGACCTCATCCCTGGCCGGAACGGCGCCGAAGTCGGACAGCGGCCAAGGATCGCAGGGACAAGGCGCCCAACGGCAGGGCCAGGCCGGCGGACCGGCTGGAACCTCGGTGCTGCGGCAATCAGGACCGGTCGCGATCGGGAGCTTGGCCGGCATCAGGTCGATCGGCGTCCTGGTCACCCAGACTCAGAAAGCGACAGCGACGAGCCAGGCCGCGGCGACCCAGCATCAGCAGGTCAAGGTTCCAGATGGCCCGACGACGTTCGGGCAGCTGCATCAGATCGGCGTCAGCTCCGCCACGATCAGCGGCAGCGGCTCCATGTCCGCGCTGCACGGGACCGGCAGCGGCAGCTTCACGTACACCATCAAGGTGGACTTTGGCGGGCAACAGGAAAAAACGACGGTCACCGGTTCCTACACAAACGTGGGCGGACTTTCCGGCAACATCAACTTCATCGGCACCAATTCGTTTGCCGGCAAGACGGGCGTGATCGGCAACAACGGCGCGCAGGCGCTGTTCAACGCGGGGGGCGTGAATGCGGTGACGGGCGGCGCGTTTGCCAGCCTCGTCGACAATCCGCGCAACGCGGGCGGCAAGATCGCGGCAGTGGTGGATGTGACGGTCAAGGTCTACAACAACCAAAACGGCTGCGGCGCGTCGTCGAGCTGCATCAGCGGCTCGCGGACCTTTGCCC
>DASWFO010000235.1:0-25613 GCA_036394195.1 Alphaproteobacteria bacterium
GCGGCCGCTGAAACCAGGCCTCCGCCTCTTCGGGCCAGCGCCGCCGCACCTCGTCGCGCGTCAGGCCCTGCCACTCCCCGTAATCGATGTCGTTGAGCCCGCCGATCGGCTGGACGGTCAGGCCGAATGGGCCGGCGATCGCGGTGCCGGTGTCGACGGCACGGCTCATCGGGCTCGTGTACACCGCCGCCGGCCGCCATGCCGCCGCGATGCGTTTCGCCGTCGCCTCCACCTGCCGGCGGCCGAGCTCGGACAGCGCCAGCTCGGCCCGACCGCGGAACCGCTCGGGTGCGATCCAGTCAACATGGCCGTGTCGCGTCAGAATGAGCCGCGTCATGTCGCCGGCCCGCCGGTCACGGCTCCTGCGCGTCCATGAGGATGAAGGCGACGCGGCAGGGCGCGTTGCCGCGGTTGATCCAGGCATGGTTCGTCGCCTGCTGGACAACGACGTCGCCGGTCTTCAGATGCAGGACCGTGTCGTCCAGCATCATGTCGATCTCGCCGGACAGGATCAGCGCATAGTCGACCGTCCGCGTGCGGTGCATGAACGGATGCTTCGGCGGCAGGCCTTTCGCCGGAGCGCCGGCGCCGGCCACCTTCATCATCATGTCGGGGGGCAGCTTCCCTTCCTCATCGGCCGTGGTCGGCACGAAATCGACGATGCGCAGCACGGTGCCGGCCTTCGGCGGCATCAGGCCGGGCTTGACGGTGCGATCAGCCGTGAACGAATAGTCCGCCGGGCCGCTCTCGGTGGCCCAGACATTGGCCGCCGGATTGGGCGACGCGCCGGGCTTCATCGCAAGCTGGCTGTCGGTCAGCACCACCGCCTTGCCGCCCGCGTCGATCGTGGTGACGACGCGGCGGATCTCGGAATTGGACGACTGGGCGAACGCGGCCCCGCTGCACAGCACGACGGCGCAAAGGAACGAGCTGAAGCGCATCATGATCCCTCCCCTGACGTTGATTGTCGGCGTTACCGGGATCAAAGGCCGCCGAGAGGAGCCCGTCAAGGTTTCAGCAGCGCCCGCAGCTCGGTCTTCAGGATCTTGCCGTAGTTGTTCTTCGGCAGGCTGTCGACGAAGCGATAGTCCTTCGGGCGCTTGAAGCGCGCGATGTGATCGAGGCAGAACCGGTCCAGCTCCTCGGCCGCAGCCGGACGGTCCGGCCGGCACACGACCACGGCGACGACCCGCTCGCCCCACTCCGGATCGGGCAAGCCGATCACCGCCGTCTCGAGCACGGCCGGGTGACGCAGCAGCACCTCCTCGATCTCGCGCGGGTAGATGTTGCTGCCGCCGGAAATGATCAGGTCCTTCGAGCGGTCCTTCAGGGTGAGGAACCCGTCGCTGTCGAGAACCCCGACGTCGCCGGTGTGCAGCCAGCCGCCGCGCAGGGTCGCGGCACTCGCCTCGGGGTTGCGCCAATATCCCTGCATCACCGAATCCCCGCGCACCAGGATCTCGCCGGTCTCGCCGACGGCCAGCGGCGCGTCGCGGGCATCGCCGACCCGCACCTCGACGACGCTCTGCGCGAGGCCGACCGAGCCAAGCCGGTCGTCGCGGCTGGCTTTGTGGGCAGCCTCGATCATCGCCCGCGTCATGCTGGTGATGGTCATCGGCGATTCACCCTGCCCGTAGAGCTGGGCAAAGCGAAACCCGAAGCGTCCGATCGCCGCTTTGAGATCGGCGACGTACATCGGAGCGCCGCCGTAGACGATCGTGCGCAAAGCCTCGAGCTTCGCCGTCCCGGCGGCGGGATGGTCGACCATGCGCCTGACCATGGTCGGGGCCGCGAACAGCGACACCTGCGACCATCTCTCGAGCAGATCGAACATCTCTCCGGCGTCGAACTGGCCGCTCTCCGGAACGATCTGGCAAGCCCCCTGGATGACGTGCGGCACGAGGTACAAGCCAGAGCCGTGCGACATCGGGGCCGCGTGCAGCAGGCAGCCGGCGGACCCGGCGGCGTCCGGCGGCGCCGGCGGATCGACGTCGACGAAGTAGCTCATGCCCATGGCGAGGAGATTGCGATGGCTGAGCATCGCCCCCTTCGGCCGGCCAGTCGTGCCGCTGGTGTAGAAGAGCCAGGCGAGGTCGTCGGCCGCGACGTCGGCCATCGGCAGGGGCTCGGCGGTCAGCAGCCGCGCAAATTCGTGGCTCGCGACATCGACGACCGGTGCCCGGCTGTTGGCATCCTGCGTCGCGGCGACCGCGGCATCGGCCAGGTCCGCGGTCACGAAGATCAGCGCCGCCTCGGCATGCGCGAAAACATAGGCCAGCTCGCGCGGGTGCAGCTTCGCGTTGACCGGCACCGCGGCCAACCCGGCATGCCAGCAGGCGTAGAACAGCTCGGCATAGACCGGCGCGTTCTTCATCACCAGCGCCACCCGATCGCCCGGGCGCAGTCCGAACCGCTGTCGCATCGCGCCGGCCAGCCGCGCGACCCGCGCGTGCATCTCCGCCCAGCTCGCGACCACCGAGCGTCCCCGCGCCAGCGCCGGCGCATCCGGCCGCACACCGGCGTTGCGCGCCAGGTGCTGAGCCAGGTTCATGGTTTTCCGGCCGGGGCGCCGGCGGCGGCCCCGCTCATCGGTTCAGCCAGTCGAAGACGCCGGCTTCAGCGGTGACGAAGACCAGCAGGCGGACCACGGCATAGACGCCGAGCCCGAACACGACGGCGCGCCAGACGACCTGCAGATGAACCTTCATGATGGGCGCAGTCTAACTTGCGCCGAGCCGCAGTCCAGCCGGGTTGACGTGTGAGCCGGTTGGTTAGGCCCGCTGCGGGGTGGCGAGCGCCTCGACCGGCGTCTGCATGTGGCGGCCGACCTGGCGGAACACGCCTTCGTAAAAGCTCGGCTGCTTGTAGGCGTCGAGGCTCCACGGCTGCGCCGCGGCAGCCCGCAGCTCCTTCACCTTCTTCTGCAGGAACAGGAAGGTGCGCGGCGCGGCGTCGACGAGCCGCGGCGGCAGCATACCCAGCCCCGCCTTGGGCAGGAACACCGGCCCACCGGCTTCGACCCACGACACCAGGATGGCAAAATCGTCGTCGAGCATCGCCTGATGACGGACCAGGTCCTCGTCGCGCCAGGCCGCCGTCGGATCGTTGCTGGCCGCGCGGCGGGTGCGGATGCCGACGGCATTCGGCTCACCGCGGCATTGCGCGGCCAAGCCGGCGTCGGTCGAGCGCATCTCGTCGTCGTCGAAGGCAAACAGGAACAGCTTGCCCGCCCGCACGCGGTCCCGCGTCACCATCGGAATATCGAACACCGGCATCCACTTCGTCCCCTTCCCGCGACGACCGCGCGGGATAGCCAACTCATTGCGACTCGAATACGCGAACCTCAGAATCCTAGGCCGAATCTGTTACGGCATCCTTATCGCTGCGATGACACCGCGATCTGAGCTGCTCAGCGGCGCGAGATGCCGTCGAGCAGATCGAAGATCCGGCGGATCGAGCGCGTGTTGTCGCGCACGCGAAACGACCATGTCTGCGCCAGCTGCCGCACCCACTGCCGCGCCGCCGCGTCGTGCGGATCAGCCTGCAGCTTGCGCTGGATGTCCTGGATGGCCCGCAGATCCACCTCGGCGCGCGTCCGATGAACGTCCTCGCCTCGACACGCCGCAATCAATCCGCCGAGCATTTTCGCGGCGGCGACGGCGGGAGCGTCGAGCGACCCGATTGACGGCAACGCCTCGGCGTTCGGATCGCTGTCGGGCTCATCGGGCGGCATCGTCGGTCACGTCAGGTGTTTGAGCGTACCAAGACTCTGTATACGCTTAAAATTGTTGAGATTTTTGCCCTCGGAGTCAAGGAATCTACGCCGATTCGCGGATTTGTGATTTCGATCCAGCGGCGCGGTAGTTTTGTGAGGAAAGACGTGGCTTGCAGCCCGATTCCGCGCGCGTGTAATTTATTTATCCCGAATTCTATGCACATATCCACAGGATAATTTGGAAGCGATAGAGACTTAAATCATAAGGCCCCAGACCGGGTGGAGGGGTAATGGGTCAGTTTCTCAAAATGGCCCATCACCAGTCGGATCGTGGTCGCAGGAGACGCCCGGAGAAAACCACAGTTGTCAGGGTTTCTACCGATTCCCATATCGCGCCATCTAGCTCATCATGCGCTATTAGCCGAGGGAGCGGAAATCCCCCCGGAGTTGCGCCTGCGCACTCCTGCCAGCCCTTCACCGCAAGGGCTGGACCAAGGCTCTCGTGTCCGACAATCCGGAAGACCGGCCAGAGAAGTGGCGTAAGCGCGCCATCGAGCTGCGCGCCATTGCAGCACAATTCAACTACGCGGCGGCGCGTCGTGATCTGCTGATGCTCGCCGACCAGTGGGACGAGATGGCGGACCGGGAAGACGCCCGCCACGCGAAGACGCGCCCTAAGTTGGGGTCACCGCCGGATCTAGGGTAGTATCGGTGGGCTGCGGAGTTCCGCCAGGGGCGAATTGTGTCTCTGGGTCACCGTTTCGCCGGTGAACTGTGCGTAAACGCACACGGCTTGCCCAGCATTTGCGATAAACTGGGGTAATACCGCTGTTCGGCGGCCGCGCGATCTAGTTGACGCGCTCAGGGCGTGCGGTAAAAATTGAACTAAATACCAACTAAAAGTCCTCGAATTAGGGAGACTCCACGCGTCAGCCAGGGAGAGGATCATGATTTCGTATCGCTGCTACTTCTGCGACGGCGCCAATCACATCCTGAAAGTGGAAACGGCGGATCACGCGTCCGACCCCGAGGCGATTGCCTGGGCCGCGACGCTCCATCGCGACGCGCCGCAATACACGATGGTCGAGGTCTGGCAGGGTGCGCGGCTGATCGATCGCAAGCATCCCTCCTCCATCGCAAATTGAAATCGCGCTGTGCGCCCGCACCTGCTGCTGCCGGGCTTGGCCACGGGGGATCCCATGCAGCCCTATCGCTGCCGTCTGTTCGACGATGCGAACCGCGTCGTCAAAGTAGAGATTCGCGACTGCGCCGACGACATGGTCGCGAAACGCTGGGCCGATCGCGTCCTCCACGAGAACGCGCGCAATAATTTCGTGGAGCTCTGGTCGGACGACCGACTTGTCGAGCGTCGCGCGCGGCGGATGCCCGGCCCGACCGCGTCATCCGCGCAATGCCGTGCCGCCCGGGCGCTCCTTCGCTGGACGCAGGCGAAGCTGGCTCTCGAGGCGGGGGTCGCCCGCAAAACCATCGCCGATTTCGAGTCCGGCCGGGCGAAGCTCCACGGCCGGACTCGCCGCGATATCACGGCCACGCTGGAGGAGGCGGGCGTCGAGTTCGTGTGGGAGAACGGCGAGTGCGTCCGGCTCACCCGCCCGGCGAAGACGGCCTGAGCGTCTAAGACCGCTCCATTTCAGGACAGCGACGGCGGCTTCACCCCGACCAGCGCCGCCGCCTCGGCGACGGCGCGCCACGTGCCGGCATCGATCGGGATCCCCTCGGCGAGCCGCTTGGCGCGCGAGCGCCGCTCGGGATCGCCCGGCACCATCACCGGATCGGCGCCCGACGGCGGCGACGCCTTGACCCAGCGCGTCATCGCCTCGACTTCGTCGTAGTACGCCCGGGCCGGTCCGATGGACCCCGGGTCGACGATCACCGAGAACATGTTGTTGATGATTCCCTTGGGCGCCTTCTCGCCGAGGCTGACCGTGCCGGCGCCGGTGAGGGCACCGGCGAACAGCTCGACGACCAGCGCCAGCGCGTAGCCCTTGTGCTCGCCGAAGGTGAGCAGCGTGCCGGGCGGCGTCGCGTAATAGTCCGCCGGGTCGGTGGTCGGCCGACCCTGCGCGTCGATCAAGGCCCCCGGCACGATGGGCTGCTTCTTGTTGCGGGCGACGCGGATCTTGCCGACCGGCAGGCGGCTCGTCGCCATGTCGAGGATGATCGGCTCGGATCCGGCCACCGGCACGCCGCAGCAGAACGGGTTGGTGCCGAAGCGCGCATCGGCCCCGCCCCACGGCGCCACCGCGGCATGGCTGGCGACGCTGACGAAGTGCATCGACGCCAGGCCCGCGGCGCAGCACTGCTCGGCCCAGTGCCCGATGCGGCCGAGATGATGGCTGCGGCGGACCGCCACCATTGCCACCCCGCTCTTCTTCGCCTTGGCGATGCCCACCGCCATCGCCTGCTCACCGATTACCTGGCCGTAGCCGTGATGGCCGTCGATCACCGCCAGCGTATCGGTCTCGCGGACGACGGTCGCGGACTGGTTCGGCTTCAGGTTTCCCGCGCGCAGGTGCTTGACGTAGTCCGGCAACAGGCTGATGCCGTGCGAATCGTGGCTGCGCAGATTGGCCTCGATGAGCTGGTTGGCGACCTTCTCCGCCTCGCCGTCCACAGAGCCGCCGGCGCGGATCACGCTCGCGGCATAGGCGCGGAGGTCGCCGGCCGGGATCAGAATGTCTGTCATGGGCGCGTTCTACCGGACGCTGGGACGATTGTCACCGCTTGATCGGGATGCCGGCCGGCTCGCTCACCACCTTCCAGGCCTTCTTCGCCGAGTCCCAGAGCGTGACCACGCAGTCCTCCTCGTCGAGGCCGCGCTGCGGCACCTTTGCAAAGTCGTAAAGGCCGTTCACGCCGGCGAAGCCCTTCGCCGTCGCGAGGTAGGAGCGCAGTTGCGCCGCGGAGGCGCCCCCCGGCAGCTTGTTGAGAGCGTCGATCACCACCATCGCCGGGTCCCAGGCCAAGCTGGCGCCATTGTCGGGATTGATCGACGCCGCCTTGAACGCGGCGAAGAACTCCTTCTGCGCCGCTTCGACCGCGGGGGCGAAGCTCTGGCTCTCATGCGCCGGCCACATCGACGCGGGCATATAGAGCACCTTCGGCAGGAAGTCCCGGTATTGCGCCATCTGCGCGTACGTCATGTTGCCGCTCGTCGTCGCGACCGGGATGTCGAGCCCGGCCTGGATGATCGCCTTGAACACGATCGCGACCGGCGCCCCGGTGGTCCAGGCGATCATCGCGTGCGGCGACGCGGCCTTGATGCGCTCGAGCTGGGCCGCGACGCTGGCGTCGCCCGGATTGAACTGCACGTTTTCGACCAGACTCACGTCCTTGTTCTCCGGCCGCGCCACGACCTCGCGAAAGCCGCGCTCGGCATCCTGTCCCGACGCATCGGTGCTGGTGATCAGCGCGACCCGCCTCCAGCCGTTCATGCGGAAATAGCGGATCAGGGCACTGGCCAGATCGAGGGTCGAGACGTTGGACGTGTAGACGTAGGAGCCGGCCTTCGGATGGATGCCGGGCGACAGGCAATACATCACCGGCCCGTTCTCCATCAGCGGCGCCATGGCGTTGCACATCCCGACCAGGGCCGAGCCGATGATCACCGCCGGCCGCGCCGCGACCGCCTGCGAGGCGAGCTGGACCGCGAGCTGCGGGGTCGACTGGTCGTCGCGGAAGGTGAAGTGCACCGGCCGGCCGTGCACGCCGCCGCGCTTGTTGGCGACCGTCTCGACAACCTGCAGCGCCTCCTGCTCGGTCTTGCCGAGGAAGGCCGCGTTCCCGCTGAGCGGCAGGATGACGTTGATGTCGTAGGGATCGGCCGCCCCCGCGGGTGTCGCGGAGACAGCCGCCGCGAAGATCGACGATACTGCGGCCAGGCGAATCAGCAGGTTCATGGCGCTTCTCCCAAAGTCGCGGGCGCTTGGCGGCCCGTCGGCAGGCCAACGGTACCGCAGCCGGCCGGAACTTGCACCCGCAACCATTTGTCGAACCGCGCCGAACCGGCTAGGCTTGCGATAACAAGTCCGGAGGAACGCCATGTCAGCTTTGTCCCGCATCGAGCATCTGGTGTCCGTGGCCGCCCCCTACTGGGCCGGCGAGGCGGAGGTGGTCCGCACCTACTGGACCTCGCCGGTCCGCACGCGCAATACCGACCTGAAATGGCTGGCGTGCCAGTGCTTCAAGGAGTTCTGGGGCTCCGGGGTCAGCAAACACGACCGCGGCGGCGTGTTCGTCGGCGTACTGAAAAGCCTGCTCGAGAAGACGCCGCAGATCGACCTGAGCTTCGACCGCCACGACGTCCTCGACGTGATCGAAGGATTGAAGGCCGAGTTCTCGCACTATTGCGCGTTCGCCGACATCTACGACGAGCTGCGGCCGGCCGGCTCGCCGCGGCTCAACCCGCAGATGCTGGAAAGCTGGCCGGAGGAAGACGCGCTGACCGCCATCCGCTATCGCCACCAGGACCAGCACGGCGCCGTCGGCATGCGCGCCTGCAAATTCACCGAAGGCGGATATTGCACGCTGTTCAGCGCCGGTAAGGGGCTCAAGGGCAAGGGTGCGATCGAGGACAAGATCGCCGAGGCGTGCAGCTTCGTGTTCGAGGACGAATTCGGCCACATGCTCGCCGGCATCGCCGATATCAGCAAGGAGGGCCTCAGCGACGCCGATTGGCGCCTGCTCGAGACGCTCGTCGTCGAGCAGCTGCGCCAGCGCATCGTGATGCGCAACGCGCAGTTCAGCAACCCGCTGCCGGAGTCTCGCATCCAGGCGATCTATCGCGGCGACATCGAGCCGCTGGCGTTCGACTACGCGCGGGCGGGTCTCAAGGCGGCCTGACTTCCGCGCGAGCGGGAACACAAATTCACTACGGAGGCACGGAGATCACGGAGGCTTAATAGGGCGATGCAGCGTCTCCGTGCCCTCCGTGTCTCCGTGGTTATATTCTGCTGGATGCCGACGCTACGCTGCGTCGCCGGCCTTCGGGCCGCCGACGGGCGCGAAGAAAGGGGCGCCGGCATGACGCACTGTGTGCTCGCTTGCGTTAGCTCGACGCCGGCTTCGTTCTGCGCACGATCAGTGTGAAGGACAGCCAGGACAGCACGGTCATGGTGCCGATCGCCTCGGCCATCGGCCGGGCCGTGCCGTCGAAGGACGCGCCCACCCAAAACCCGACCAGCGAGGCGACGGTGAACTGGAACACGCCGAGCAGCGCCGAGGCGTTGCCGGCCATCTGCGGAAACGGGCTCATCGCGCCGGCCATCGCCTGGGGCAGCACCAGCGAGAAGCCGAGCATGAACAAGAACATCGGCACCATGACCGCGGCCGGATGGTCGAGGTGCGCCCACGCCAGCACCGCCATGCCGACCCCGGCCGCCATCGCCAGGATCACGCCGCGCCGCAGCAGCCCTTCGATGCCGTAGCGCATCACGAGCTTGCCGCCGATCGCCGCGCCCGAGATGTTGCCGAGCATGATCAGGCCGAACAGGTAGCCGAAATAGCGCTCCTCGAAGCCGAACACGCGCAGGAAAACCAGCGAGGCGCCGGACACGAAGGCGAACAAGGCGCCGCTCATCGCCGCCGCCGTGCACGCGAAGCCGATGAAGGCGCGATGCTTCAGCAACAGGCCGAAATTGCGCGCGATGCGGCGCGGGTCGAGGGCCCGTTCATCCGGGTTGCGGATGGTCTCGCCGAACATGAAGACGACGACGAGCAGCGCCACCGCCCCGTACAGCGTGACGAAGGCGAAGCTGGCCCGCCAACCGAACGCGACGTGGAGATAGCTGCCGATGATGGGGGCCACGATCGGCGCCATCCCGGTCACCATGCCCATATAGGAGAGCAGGCGCGCCGCGCGCTCGCGCGTGTGCAGATCGCGCACCACGGCGCGCGCGACGACGAAGCAGCCGCAGACGCCGATCGATTGGAGCATTCGCGCCGCGATCAGGAGTTCGATCCGCGTCGCCAGCGTGCAGGCCAGCGAGGCGGCGACGTGCAGCGCCAGCCCGAGGAGCAGCGCCGGCCGGCGGCCGAAACGATCCGAGATCGGGCCGTAGATCAGTTGTCCGACGGCAAAGCCGGCCATGTAGAGGCTGAGCGTCAGCTGAACCTGGCCGACAGTCGCGTGAAACGACTCGGTCATCGTCGGCACCGAGACGAGATAGATGTCCATCGACATCGGCCCGACGGCGGTCAGGGCGCCGAGCAGAACCGTCATCGCAGCGGAGTTGGGGGAGAGTCTTCTCACTGTTGGTTGGCCAGCTAGTGATTACGTCGTTAACAAGAAAAATCGTCACCTCCGCGAACGCGGGGGTCCATCTCGCAGCTGAACCCTGGATTCCCAACCACGCTGCGTTGGCGGCCTTCAGGGCCGCCGACGGGCGCGAAGAATCTGGCGCGGGAATGACGATCGGGAAATTCTACTACTACAGCTTCAGGTCGATCGCGCTGTGGAGCTCGGCGCCCTCGAACTTGGTGCCGTCGAGCTTGGCGCCGGTGAAGCGCGCGCGGTGCAGGATGGCGCCCGACAGATCGGCGCCGGTCAGGTCCGCCTCGGTAAAGTCGGCGTCGGCGAAGCGCACGCCGCGCATGACGGTATTGCGCAGTTTGGCACGCGCGAGCTTGGCGCGGTCGAGCCGGGCCTGCCACGTGCGGTCGCCGGCGCTGACCCCGGACCCGGAGACCGGCGTCATGCTGGCGCCCGACAGATCGGCGTCTTCCAGCATGGCGTGGTCGAAATTGACGCCGCGCAGGTCCGCGCACACCAGCGTGGCGCGCCGCAGGTCGGCATAGGCGACATCGGCCATCGCCAGGCGCGCCTCAGTCAGATTGGCACCCACCAGCACGGCGCAGTTCAGCACAGCGGCGGCGAGATTGGTGCGCTTGAGGTCGCGGCCCGCGAGATAGGCCTGCGACAGATCGGCCCGCGTGCCGGACCGGCTGCCCGATTGCACCCATTCCTCGTGGCTGGCGAGGATCTGCGGCAGCCGGTCGAGCAGGCCGGGGTCCGGCCGCGCCAGGTTCGAGCCGGCGAGCTCCCGGCTGGTGTAGGCCGCCGGATCGACCACGGCGCCGGCGAGATCGGCGCCCTTGAAGTTCGCCCCGCTCCATTCGGCGCCGATCAACGACGCGCCGCGCAGCACGGCCCCCGACAGATTGGCGTGCGAGAGGTCGGCGCCGGCGAGCTGGGCGCCGACCAGCAGCGAGGATCGGAAGTCGGTCCGCACGGCCTTGATGTTCTTCAGGATCGCATCGGACAGATCGGCCTGCACCACGAACGCCGTCGACAGCCGGGCTTGCGTCAAATCGGCGCGCGCCAGCGACGCGGCGGTCATCTCCGACGCCAACGGCTCGAACCGGAACTGCACCAGATTGCCGGTGGTGTCGGTGCGCACGAGCTGACCCTCGCGCAGATCGGATTGATGGAGCTTTCCGTCACTGAGGTCGGCCCCGCGCAGACAGGCGCCGCGCATGTCGGCGAGCGACAGGTCGATGCCGTGCCCGATGACCAGCCGCAGGTCGCTCGCGAAAAGGTTCGCGTTGTGCAGTTTCGTGCCGACGAGCCGGCACTGCCGCAGGCGCGTGGCGGTGAGATTGGCATCCGAGAGATCGCGCCCCGACAGGTCGGTGCTGGACAGGTCGCAATACGACAGATCGGCGCGCTTGCCGCCGGTCCGCGCTGCGCGGAACGCCGCATGAGCTTGGAAAACCCGGTCGAGTTCGGCGCGGGACAGCTTCCGCCAGGTCGTCTGCGCGGGATCTGCAGCGTGTGTCATGGTTAATGGGGATGCGGTCTGCTTACCATTGGAAGCTACGCATTTATCGCGCGATCACGCAACTGAATCCTAAGCGCCAAGATGTTGCCGTGCCGCAGAAAAGCGGTGAGTGCGCCCGCGTACGGGACTCTGCTGTCGCAATTTGTGTCACGGGCCGCGACCGCCGTACAATGCGGCGCCTTAACCATGGTGGCGGACACGGAGCGTTCCATGCATGCGGTGATCTTCGAAGTCGAGGCGAAGGAAGGCCGGGCGCAGCGCTATTTCGATCTCGCCGCACAGTTGCGGCCGGAGCTCGAGAAAATCGACGGCTTCATTTCCGTCGAGCGGTTCGAGAGCATCACCAATAAGGGCAAATACGTGTCGCTGTCGTTCTGGCGCGACGAAAAGGCCGTCAAGGCGTGGCACGCCCATGCCGGCCACCAGATGGCGCAGCGCGAGGGCAAGGAAAGCGTGTTCAAGCATTTCCGCATCCGCGTCGCCGAAGTGGTGCGCGACTACACGCTGCAGGATCGATTGAAACAGACCGCTGCCGAGTGACGAGAAGAAGATGGCGAACGCCGACGGAACACGGCCGGATGCCGGACTGATCGCCGCGCTGGAGGCGGCGCGGCTGCATCCCTTGTGGACGCGCTACAAGACGATCACGCCCGTCCACCCGCAGGCCAAGGACGCGCCGATGCATTGGCGCTGGCGTGACATCGAGACCATGGCCGACCGCGCCGCCCGGGAGGTGCCGATCGAGGACGTCGAGCGGCGGGCCCTGATCCTGGTCAATCCCGCATTCGCCGGCCAGACGTTCACCACCGCGAACCTGATCGGCGCGTTCACCGTGCTCGAACCCGGCGACAAGGCGGTGCCGCACCGGCACGTTGCCGCCGCGATCCGCTTCGCAACGCGCGCCGAGGGTGCCGCGACGATCGTCAACAGCCGGCGCTGCGCGATGCAGGCGGGCGACCTCATCCTGACGCCGCCGATGTGCTGGCATGGCCACATCAACGAGAGCGGCCGCCGCATCGTATGGTTCGACGCCGCGAACATGCCGCTGATAAACACGCTCGACGCCAATTTCTTCGAACCGGGCAGCCGCCAAGCCGACGATTTCTGGCAGGTCGACGACGGCGACGAGCGGCTGTGGGACGCCGCCGGCCTGGTCGCCGCCGACGCCAAGCCGGGTCCGATCTCGCCCAAATATCGCTATCCGGGCGAGGCGACGCGGCGCCTGCTCGCCGCCGCGGCACCGGGCGCCGACGGGGCGAAGTGGCTGCGGTACATCAACCCGCTCACCGGTGGCTCGGTCATGCCGACACTCGACTGCTACGCCGCACGGCTGACCCAGGGGACGCCGACCCGGCCGCGGCGCGGCACCTGGAACCAAGTGTGCCTGGTCGTCTCCGGCCAGGGCCGCTCGACCATCGGCGAGCACTCCTTCGACTGGTCGCAGCACGACGTGTTCTCGATCCCGCACTGGACCTTCGCCCAGCACACCGCCCTCAGCGGCGACGCCGACCTCCTCGTCGTCACCGACAAGGCGGTCTACGAGCGGCTGGATCTCATTCGCGAGGAGATGCAGTAGTTGGTGTCGTCCTTCGAGACGCTTCGCTCCTCAGGACGAGGCAAAAAAATAGACCTCATGGTGAGGAGACCGCGAAGCGGTCGTCTCGAACCATGGCCACAGTCAGTCCGGCACGACAGATGAACGAGGGCATCGGGGCTTCGGTCCGGCGCAAGGAGGACCACCGCTTCCTCACCGGGCGCGGGCATTACGTCGCCGACCTGGCCCTTCCCGGCGCCTTGTGGATGCACGTGCTGCGCTCGCCGCATGCGCACGCGCGGCTGACATCGATCGACACCACGGCGGCGCGGGCGGCACCGGGTGTCGCGGCGGTGCTCACCGGCGTCGACCTGGAACAGGACGGCGTCGGCCCGATGCTGCCGCTCTGGGTGATCACCGGCGCTGATGGAAAGAAGATGGCGCTGCCGCCGCGCTGGGCGCTGGCGCGCGGCACCGTGCGCCACGTCGGCGAGCCGGTGGCGATCGTGGTTGCGGACACGGCCGCAGACGCCGCCGATGCGGCCGAGCTGATCGCGATCGACTATGCGGAGCTCCCGGCGGTTGTCGGCGCGCGGGCGGCGACGGAGAAGGGTGCGGCCCAGCTCCATCCGGAGGCGCCCGGCAATGTCTGCACGCGCTTCGTGCGCGGCGACGAGGCGAAGGTGCAAGTCGCCTTCGCCCAGGCGGCGCATACGGTGCGCGTCGAGCTGACGAACAATCGGCTGATCTGCGCCGCGATCGAGCCGCGCACCGCGGCGGCGTCGGCCGACGACGGCAAGCTGACACTGTGGAGCTCGACCCAGGCGCCGCATCACATCCGGCGGCAGGTCACCGAGGAGCTCGGCATCCCGGAGAGCAGCCTGCGGGTGATCGCCCCCGATGTCGGCGGTGGCTTCGGCACCAAGGGCAAGCATCATCCGGAGGAGACGCTGGTCGTGTGGGCGGCGCGCCGGCTCGGCCGCACGGTGCGCTGGACCGCGAGCCGCGCCGAAAGCTTCATCTCCGACGCCCAAGGGCGCGACCACGTGACCACGGCCGAGCTGGCGCTCGATGCCGAGGGGCATTTTCTCGCCGTGCGCGTCCGCACCTTGGCCGATGTCGGGGCGTACGTGTCGACGTTCGGCGCGTCGATCCCCAGCATCATCTACACAACCCTGCTCGCCGGCGTTTACAAAACCCCGACGGTGCATGTCGACGTCACCACCGTGTTCACCAACACCGTGCCGACCGATGCCTATCGCGGCGCCGGGCGGCCGGAGGCCTGCTACGTGCTGGAGCGCCTCGCCGATCGCGGGGCGAAACAGATCGGCCTCGACCGCGCCGAACTCCGGCGTCGCAACCTCATTCCCTCCTCGGCGATGCCCTACAAGACGCCGCTCGGGCCGACCTACGATAGCGGCGACTACCCGCGCCTGCTCGCCCGCGCCCTCGAGGTCGCCGACTACGAGGGCTTTTTCGCGCGCCGGGCCGCCGCGACAGAGCGCAAGATGCTCACCGGCATCGGCATGGCGCTGTACGTGGAATCGAGCGGCGTGGCACCCTCGAAGCTCGCCGGGCTGATGGGCGCGCGCGCCGGGTTTTTCGAATCGGCTGAGATCCGCGTCGACGCGGGCGGCTTCGTCACCGCGCTCCTCGGCACGCATAGCCACGGCCAGGGTCACGCGACCACGTTCGCGCAGGTGCTGAGCACCCGGCTGGGCGTGCCGCTCGACCGCATCGAGATCGTCGAAGGCGATACGGCCATCGTGCCGTACGGCACCGGCACGTTCGGCTCGCGCTCGATGGCGGTCGGCGGCGCGGCGCTCGCGGTCGCCGCCGACAAGGTGATCGTGAAGGGCAAGAGAATCGCCGCACATCTTCTCGAGGCAGCCGAAGCGGATGTCGTGTTCCAGAATGGCGCGTTCGCGGTCACCGGTACGGACCGCCGCCTCGGCTTCGCCGAGGTGGCCCGCGCCGCCCTCATGGCGCACAACCTGCCGCCGGGCATCGAGCCGGGGCTGCATGAGAGCGCGTTCTTCGACCCGGTGAACTTCGCGTTCAGCGCCGGCTGTCATGTCGCTGAGGTCGAGATCGATCCGGAGACCGGCATCGTCCGGCTGGTCCGCCACAGCGTGGTCGACGACATCGGCACCGTGATCAACCCGATGATCGTCCACGGCCAAGTCCAGGGCGGCCTCGCCCAGGGCATCGGTCAGGCGCTGTTCGAGCACGCGGCGGTCGATCCGGACTCAGGCCAAGTGCTGGCGGGCTCGTTTCAGGACTACGCGCTGCCGCGCGCCGACGACCTGCCGTTCTTCCACACCGAGACCGACGAGAGCCAGCCCTTCCCGCTCAACCCGCTGGGCGCCAAGGGCTGCGGGGAATCCGGCACGATCGGCGCACCGGCGGCGATCGTCGGAGCCGTGCTGGACGCGCTAGCGCCGCTCGGCATTGAGGACATCGAGATGCCGCTGACACCGGGGCGGCTGTGGCAGAGGCTGCGACAGATCTAGGGACTGTGCATCTATTGCCACGAGCAACGGTGCGCTGCGTCGGTTCTGAATGAGAAAACTACTGACCTCTTGGCGAGCCGTACTTATCGGCGTCGCTTTGCCTAATGCCTGGCTGCCTACTGCGGCTCGATATGCGCGTCGCGGATCAGGACGCGCCAGAGCTCGAGGTCGCGCGGCACCAACTCGGCGACCAGGCGGGCGTTGCCCGGATACGGCACGCAACCCGCGTTCAATAGGAACTCGCGCGTCTCGTCGCTGGCGACGATCTGGTTCAGCCAGCCCTCAAACCGCGCGACGATCGGCGCCGGCGCCTTGGCCGGCAGCCAGGCGCCGAACCAGCCGTTGAGATCGAAGCCCGGCACACCGGACTCCTTCATTCCCGGCACGTCGGGGGCGGCGGCCGATCGTCCGGCGGTGGTTGCCGCGAGGAGGCGCAGCTGACCCTGCCGGGCTTGCTGCAGGCCCAAGGTCGGATCGATGAAGATGAAGTCGATCTCGCCGGCGAGGATGTCCGCAATCGAGGTCGGCGCCGCCCGGTAAGCGACGCCGACCGTGTCGAGGCGCTCGATCTTCTTGTACAGCTCGGCCGCGGCCTGGGAGAACGTGGCGCCGTAGGCGTAGGTCCCCTTCTTGCCCTTGGCGCGCAGGAGCTCGGTCAAGTCCGCCATCGAGGTGACCGGAGATGTCGGGCTGACGGCGGCGAAGAACGGCAAGGTGAACAGCGTCGTCACCGGCGTGAAGTCGCGGATCGGATCGTAGCCCAGCGTCTTGAACAGATGCGGGTTGGCGGCGAAGGTCGAGCTTCCCGCCGTGATGAACAGCGTGGTGCCGTCGGGCTTGGCGCGCGCGACGCTCTCGGCGGCGAGATTGGTCAAGGCGCCCGACCTGTTTTCGACGACGACCGGCTGCCCGGCCAGCGGCCGCAGCTTGTCGGCAAAATAGCGCGTCAGCACGTCGCCGCCCGTGCCGGCCGCATAGCCGGTGACGATTGTGATCGGCCGGTTCGGAAACGGTTGGGCATGCGCCGCCGCAGCCCCCCAACCGAATATCGCGAGCGCCGCACCCACCAGCGCGCGTCCAGATTTCATGCGCGTCCTCCCCCGCCCATCATGCCGGAACCATGCCCATGCGGCGAGGCGGTTGTTTGTCCCTCTGATTGCTGTGATGGGCGGATAGCCGCTATGTTCGGACCAACCGCGGGCACCACAGCGCCCGCGGACAGCACATCTAGGGGAGAACGCCATGCCTTCGTTCGATCATCGCGCCCACGCGTCGCGGCGCCGCATCCTGACCTCGCTCGCGGCGCTGGGCGCCAGCGCCGTGTTGCCCGGCGCCGTCCGCGCACAGACCGCCGCACCCTCCGCGGCGGCGAAGCCGCCGTCGCGCAGCGTGATCGACTGCCATTTCCATTACTACCCGCCCGAATACAAAGCCGCCTGGCAGGGCTTCATGGACAAGACCGGCCAGCCGCCCTTGCCGCCGTTGGTCAGGACCTGGACGCCGCAATGGGCGGTCGACCAGATGGACAAGGCCGGCATCGCGATCTCGGTGCTGTCGCTGCCCTCCACGCCGGCCGTGTGGTTCGGCGCCGACAAGGACGGCATGCAGAAGATGTCGCGGCTGTGCAATGAATTCGCGGCCAAGATGGTGCGCGATTATCCCGGCCGGTTCGGCCTCTTCGCCTCGCTGCCGATGCCGGACGTCGACGGGTCGCTGAAGGAAATCGACTACGTGCTCGGCACGCTGAAGGCCGACGGCATCAACCTGATGACCAGCTTCGGCGACAAATGGCCGGGCGATCCGGCCTACGACGCCGTGTTCCAGGAGCTCAATCGCCGCAAGGCGATCGTCTACTTCCATCCCTATGCGCCGAACTGCTGCGCCGGGTTGATGCCGACGGTCGGCGAATCGTGGATCGAGTATCCGTACGACACCGGCCGCACGGTGACCAACCTGCTGTTCACCGGATCGCTCGTGCGCTTCCGCGACATCAAGTGGATGTTCTCGCACGGCGGCGGCGCCATTCCCTATCTCGCCGGACGCATCCGCAACCAGTCGCGGATCGCCAAGAACCTGGCCGAGGTGGCGCCGAACGGGACCGACGCCGAGTTGCAGCGGCTCTATTACGAGACGGCGAACGCCGCCTATCCGCCGACGCTGGCCGCGCTGACCAAGTTCGTGCCGATCACGAACATCCTCTACGGCAGCGACCTGCCTTATCTGTCGGAGGAGCAGAACCTCGAAGGTCTCCGCTCTTACGGCTTCTCGAAGCAGTCGCTCGCGGCGATCGAGCACGGCAACGCTCTCCGGCTGATGCCGCGCCTGAAGATAAAGAGCTGAACTGCTCTCCTACTCTGATTCCTCTCCGCCCTCGGCGGCGGAGAGGAATCAGAGTTAGAGTTGAAGTTTCGTCTTACTTCCGGCTCCGCCCGCTTGACCGGCGGCCGCCGGTGCTGCGGCCGCGGCCGCGCTTGCGCCGATTGCGCGATTGGCCGGATTCCGACATCGCGATGGCGATGGCCTGCCGGCGGCTCTTCACCTTGCGGCGGCCGCCGCTTTTCAGCTGGCCATGCTTGTACTCGTGCATGACCTTGCCGGTTTTGCGTTTCTGGCGTGAGGATGCCATGGCGTTCCTCCTGAAGCGGTTACTCTGATACGCGAAACGCGCGCCGGGCGGAGCGGTTCCCGCACCGATGCGGGCGATTTTCGCGCCCACACGGTCAGCCTTAGCTATTTGCTAACTATGTGCGCCTAGGGTGCCGGCCAGCGTGCACTTCGCTGGCTGACGAAAAGGCATCGCATGACAGGAGTCACCGATCGTGGTCGAGAAGATCATGTGGGCCGCTGCCCTCAGCGTCATCCAGAAGCACGGGCGGGACGCCGCCGCCTGGGCCTCCGAACAAGCCGTCGCCTTGCGTGCCTCGGGCGATGTGAAGGGCGGTATCATCTTCGAGTGCCTCCGCGATTGCGTCGAGCGCCTGCAGACGAAGGCGCAGCCGCAGGTCCACTGACCGGCACACCGCCCTCTGTGACAATTCACTGACTCCGCGGCGTTCGCCGGCCTCTCTTACCGCGGCGCCCGTACCCCGTTCCGATCCGGCAGGAACACCCTTCGCGCGGCTCGCGTTTGTCTACGCGAGTTGAACCAGAAGGAGGTACTTGTATGAATAAGCGTCTCATCGCCGTCGCTTCGGTCGGCCTGATGAGCATCGGCCTGGCGGCCTGCCATCGGGATCGGACCGTGGTCGTCCAGCCGGCGCCGGCCGCAGCCGCGCCGGCCCCAAACACCACCGTGGTGAACCCGCCGGCGACGACCCGCGTCTGCCCGGCCGGTGCCGTCACCTGCTAATCCGGCTGATGTGAGCTGAGAGGAGGACGGCCTAGCGGGGCCGCCCTCCTTTTTTTGGCCGGCTCTCCCGCGACCCCCGGCGTGGGAACTTCCCGCCAGCCGCTGCGTATATCCCGGATGCGGTGTCGTGCGGCCGCGGGGCGATCGCGACAGGAGGGTGTTATGGGCTTCCGATTTTACGGCGGATGCGCGGCGGTGATCTTGACGATCGCCGCATCGACCACCTTGGCTCAGGCGCCCGTGACATCGGACAACCCGCCAGCCAAGACCCTGCCACCCCTGCCCGGCCCACCCATCGACGTGCCGGTCTTTGGAGCACAACCGCCGGCGCCCGCCACTCCGGTCCAGCCGCCCGCTCGGGTGGAAGCGCCGCCCCCGGCTCCGTCGCTGGCCCCACCGGCCGTCGCAACCGGCGCCCCGACGCCGCTCGCCCCACCCCCGGGCCGTGCCCCGATCGACACACCGCCACCCCCGGAGCAGGCGCAAGGACCCAGCGACACCGCGCAACCTCCGATGATCGTGCAGAGACCGCGGACGCCGGCTCCGGCGACCGCGGCCCAGGTTCCACTGCCCCCACAACCCGCTGCAGACATCGGCGGCAGCTTTCAGCCGCCGATGGTCGTGCAACGGCCGGCGCCGACGCCGGCACCGGTCATTCCCGACTGGCAGGCCGGCCGCCCGGAACTGGCCCAGCAGCCGGCGACACCGGCCTGCAAGGACGGCACGTATGCGGCGATCATCGACGGCCGGCCGCAGATCGTACGCACGCGGCTGTGCCAGCAGCCGGACGGCTCGTGGAAGGTGACGCCGTGATTTTTTTCTAGACTGCCTTCGCGCGTGGGGAATCACCCCCACCCCGACCCTCCCCCGTCGAGGGGGAGGGAGTCAGAGGGCGGTGACTGTTCCCTCCCCCCTTGCGGGGGAGGGTTAGGGTGGGGGGTCTCCCTTGCTAGCCCACCGCGTCGAGGGTCTTGCCGCCGACTGTGACCGGCTTGGCGCCGACGAGCACGAACGCGATCTGGCACGGCTCACTACCGTCATTCACCCAGTTATGGATGGTGCCGCGCTGGACCATGACGTCGCCGGCCTTCAGGTGGACCGTCGTGCCGTCGAGGACCATATCTATCTCGCCGGACATCACGACCGCGTAGTCGATCGAATCCGTCCGATGGTTGCGCGGCGTGACACCGGGCATGAACTTCACGACGCGGAAGACCGTGCCGGTGTCGTGGCTGGTGCCGACCTTGCGTTGCGCCCCATCGACATCGTCGGTGTTGTCGGTCGGGAACTTGTCGGTCGACCAGATCACCGAGCTGACGGCGCCCGGCCGTCCCGACATCCCGTTCTTGACCGGCTCGTCGATCTTCACCAGGGCCTTGCCATTCTTGTCGTGACCGGTGACGACCCGGCGCAGCTTCAACTCCATCGTTCTCTCCCCTAAAGGCTTGGGTTGTGGGTGGGCAATAGCAAGATTTAGCGCCGCCGCGGCATAATGGCTATCGCCAAGAACGGAGATCGCGATGAAGCTGATCAGCTATCTCGACGGCAGCGCGCCTGGCTTCGGCGCCGTCATCGGCGACCAGGTCATGCCGCTGAGCGGCCGGGTGCGGTGCGTTGCCGCAACGTTGCGCGAGGCCCTCGCCGCCGGAGCGCTCGCGGAAATGAATGCGCTCGCCCGATCTGGCGAAAAGACGCGGCCGCTCTCCGAGCTGCGCCTGCTGCCGGTGATCCCGAACCCCGACAAGATCCTATGCGTCGGCATCAATTATCGCTCGCACGCGGCGGAGATGTCGCGCGCACTGCCGCCGCAGCCGAGCGTCTTCGCGCGGCTGGCGAACACCTTGCTCGGCCATGACGGCGAGATGATCCGGCCGCGGATCTCCGAGCAATTCGACTTCGAAGGCGAGCTCGCGGTGGTCATCGGCCGGGCCGGCCGCGCGATCCCGGTCGCCGCAGCGCTGGATCATGTCGCCGGCTACACCTGCTTCGTGGACGGCAGCGTGCGGGATTTTCAGAAGCACTCGGTGACCGCCGGGAAGAACTTTCCCGCAACGGGGCCGCTTGGGCCCTGGCTGGTGAGCGCCGACGAGATCCCCGATCCGCAGCGACTCACGCTGACGACGCGCCTGAACGGCAAGCAGGTCCAGCACAGCGGAACCGACCAGATGATCTATCCGGTGGCGGAGATCGTCAGCTACATCTCGCGTTTCACGCCGCTGCTGCCCGGCGACGTGATCGCCACCGGCACGCCCGATGGCGTCGGCCATGGCCGGATCCCGCCGTTGTGGATGAAGCACGGCGACACGCTCGAGGTGGACATCTCGAACATTGGCACGCTGCGCGCGCGCATCGTCGACGAGCCGGCGGCGTGACATCACAGCCCATCGCAAAATGGTCCTTTGGGCCGATTTGCGCCGGAACGACCAAAAAGAGCGCGGAACGTCGTAAGTTTTGCGTCGTTTTAATTGACGCGTCAGGGTCAAGCTTCGGGGATCGCCGCGACTACAGGCAGAATCCGCATGCGAACCGGCGGAGCGCGACAACTACTGCGGCGAGTACTGCACCAGCAATCGGTGCTGGCGAAATTCGCCAAGCAGGTGATTCGGGAGCCCGACCTCCAGAAGATCCTCACCGACGCCGCGCGCGCCTGCGCGAACGGCACCGGCGTTCGCTACTGCAAGGTCCTGCGCTATCGGCCGAGCGACAATGACCTGATCGTGCAGGCCGGCGTCGGCTGGAGGCGCAACATCATCGGCAAGGCGATCGCGCCGGCGAATCGAAGCTCGCCCGACGGCCACGCCTTCGTGACCGGCAAGCCGGTAATCACGTCCGACCTCCGCAAGTTGCACGACTACAAGCTGCCGGACATCTACAGCCAGCACAAGATCGTATCCAGCGCCAACGTGGTCATCCCGAGCACGGGCAAGAAACCCTACGGGGTGCTCGAGGTGGACAGCACGAAACGCGGGGAATTCGATTGCTACGACATCGATTTCCTGACCGCTTTGGGCGGCCTCCTGGCCGAGGCGATCGCGCTCGCCGGGCGCGTGGCGGATCTGCGCGAGGCCAACGCCGAAAAGGAGACGCTGGCCCAGGAGCTGCAGCACCGCGTCCGCAACCACCTGCAATTCGTCCAGCAGTTCCTGAAGAGCCGCGCGGCGGAGGTGCAGGACCGCGACGTCCGCCGCAGCATCGAGGACATCGCGGGCCGGGTCATGACGCTGGGGCATCTTTACGACCAGTTGCTCGGGGTCGGCATGGGGAGCCAGCTGCGCCTGGACAAGTATCTGAAGTCGCTGTGCGACGGCATTGAGAGCTTCAACGCCGCCGCCAACGCCGGCATCGACATCGTCTGCCATCTGGAGCCCGTGTCGCTCGATGTCGACCGGACGACGATCCTTGGCCTGATCGCCAACGAGCTGATCAGCAACAGCTACGAGCACGCCTTTCCGGACGCCGAGGGCCGGATCCATGTCGATCTGCGCCGGCCGCCGCGCAGCCGAGACGCGACGCTCGTGGTCGCCGACAATGGATCCGGCTTCGCCGAGAATGCCGAAAGCTCACGGCGCGGGGTTGGGCTGGTCCGCCGGCTCGCGGAGCAGATCGACGGCAAGGCCGAGCTCAGCACCGGGAACGGCACCCGCTGGGAGATCAGTTTCCCGGTCTGACCGTCAATTGCGCAGATCGCGCACCAGCGTCAGTACGGCCTCGGCCACCCGGCGCGGACGCTCGCCGATGCCGGCCACCTTTTCGGCGGCGCCGGCCGGAATCACCTCGACGATCTTGGCGCCCTTGCGCACCGGAACGCCGGACCGGGTGAGGCCGCGCAGCCGGCCCGCGAGCGGCGCCTTGATCGCCTGCCGCCCGATCTTGCCGAGCCTCTCGCCCCGCTTCACGGCATCGCCAATATCGCGATCGGACGAGAAGACGCCGGACGCGGACGCGTAGACGTAGCGGTCGCGGGCGTGGCCGCCGATCCGCCGCGGCTCGCCGCGCAGGGGCAAGGTCGGTCCCTTGCGGAGAATCCGGCCGAGATTCTCCCAGCTCGTCTCGACGGCGAAATCGACACTATCGCCGGCCACGAACCCCGGGCCGAGACCGACCGTCAGCCGAGCCCGATCGCGCAGGCGCTCGGGCGTCGCGCGCTTGCGCAGGCGCGCATCGACGATGATATCCGGCGCCAGGCGCTGGATGGCGTCTTCCACCGCAACCGTGGTGATGGGGACGAAGCGGATGGTCCAGCTCCCGGATGACAGGGCGTGCGGCCGGACCAGACGCGCGATCACCCCGCTCAGCTGCGCCTCGCCGTCGAACACCGCGTCGGCGAACGCCATCTGCCGCCGGCAGGCGGTCGGGCGCGGATCATCCTGAATCGCAACCATATGTCCGGCCCTGAACAGGGGGTGGGCCACCGCCGAGCCGACATCGCCGATTCCGAGGACCAGGACCCTGTGCATGACCGGGTTTGTAAAGCCTCGGAGGGGCAAGGAATAGCTTGCAGCACCCGACCGTTCAGGAGACATTGCCGCAGCATGCGAGGAGGGCACATGCGCCTGTGGGGGTTTGCCGGCATCGCCGCCGCGGCCTGGTTGTTGGCCGGGATCTCGGCCTCGCCCGCGCGCGCCGCCGACGATCCGGCGCTGCCGCCGCTGTCCGGGCCGCCGATGGACGTGCCGATGCACGAACCGAAGCCGCCGCGCGACATCGAAGGACCGGCACCACGTCCGCCCTCGCCGCCGACCACGACCGCCCTGCCGATCCCGCCGCCGCAGCGACAGCTTTCGCCGTCCGCCGCGGCCGCCGCATCGCCCGCTCTGCCGCAGCGACATCCCGCCCCGTCCGCCGCGGCTGCATTGCCCGCGCCGCCGCCGCCGCGGCCGCTTCCCAACAGACCCATCATTGCCGCCAGCTCAGCGCCGACACCCGGTGTGATCTCGCCGCGCCCGCCCATCGGCACGACCGTCACGCCGCGGATCTGCCGCGGCGAGGCCAAGTACACCGTGACCATCGACGGCCGCCCGCAGATCGCGGTCGCGCGGGTGTGCCAGCAAGACGATGGGTCGTGGCGGCTCAGTCCCTAAGCGAGCGCCAAAGCCCAATCAGCGCGTCAAGTTTGGGACACGTCGCCGACATAAAAAGACCCGATTACCGCTGCCCGCGCCGCCGTTAGGCTGCTCGCGGCCATGGTGTTTCCGGTCGGGCGAGTCATCACGGCGGGCCTGTGCCTGCTTGTCCTGGCGCTTGCATGCGGCAGTGCGTCGGCCCAGACGGCCGGCAGCAAGCGGCCTGGGTCGCCGCCTGGTACGGCGACGCCCGCTCCCTGGCAAAGCAAACGGCCGGAATTCAACGCCTCCGCGGCCACCCAGAACCCTGCGGAGCCGTGGGAAAAGCCGCTGCCGTCCCCGGCGACCTTGCCGATCGAAGTGCGCACCCGCACATCGATCCCGGCACAGGAGGAAGCGGCATCGCCAACCGCACCGCGGTCGAGTCTCGATTACGAGCGCGCGGCCGCCACCACGCCACCGGTCGCGGCCCCGAATTTGTCACCGCCACCGCCCTGGGCCGCGGCACCGGCGGCCGCGACGAAACCGCCCGAGACGACAGCGCTGGCGGCGGCCTCGGTGATCGCCGCGGCGCCTGCTGCCGCGACCCCGTCATCGGCGGCCGCCCCGGGCTTCGTCGGCGCGGTCTCGCCGATGCCCTGCCATGCGACCCGCTATCAGGTGATCCTCGACGAGCGCGCCGCATTCGCGTTCGCGCAGCTCTGCGAGCAGCCGGACGGCTCGTATCGCTTCGCGCCGTGAGGGCATTATCCCGAGTCAGACAGGCTTCGCGTCGATCAGCACGAAGGCGATATGTGCCGGTTCGTCGGTGCGGTTGCTCCACGCGTGATTGGTGCCGCGCTGGACTAGCACGTCACCTGGCTTGAGCAGCACCTCGCCCTCATCCATCAGCGCGTAGATCTCACCGGAGATCACGATCGCGTAGTCGATCGACGCGGTCTTGTGGAACCCGGGATGGCGGGCGTTCTTCAGGTCGCGTGTATATCCTTCGCGCCCTGCGTCGTGGGCGTCGGCGCGCAATGTCGGCACGCGAAGCTTGTCCGGCGGATATTCGACGATCCGGAACAGGGTGCCATTCGCCGGCGGCGGCAGGCGGTTCGGATGCAATGTCGGGTCGCCCTCGCCGCGATTATCGGCCGGCGTCGTCGACGTCTCCCACACTTCGGTGACGCAGGTCTGACCGGCGCCGCGGTCGAACACGGTCGGCGCCGGGCCATCCATGATGAATTTCGACCGTCCGTCGGCCGTGTGGCCGGTGACAACCCTCCTGAACCGTCGCCTCATTCCACCCCTCCGTATTGTTGCGTGGCAGTGTAGAGCGGGGTTCGCGGGGAAGGAAACGCCGCGTGTGACGTCATCGCGAGGAAGGCGCCGTTTTCGCTGCAGCGCAACCTGACGTCGCATAGTCGAGAGCAATCCCGCAGGTTTTTGACATAAAGAAGCCAAGCGGCATCATGGAACCGCGCCTAATGGCATCCCGTTCTGCACGGGATGGCACCCACATTGCGTCCTTTCCACCCCCGCTCCCCGCAAGACGCCCGCCGCGAACTCGACCGTGAGTTCTCCGAGCTGTCGGCCTTGCTGCGGCGGGTCACCGCGGCCCTGTCGGTCGCGTCCGATCCCCTCGACCGCGCCCGCCT
>DASWFO010000236.1:0-57978 GCA_036394195.1 Alphaproteobacteria bacterium
GACGAGGCGGTCGTAGGTGGTCCACAGGCTCTCGATCGGGAAGTTGCTGCCGAACAGACAGCGCTCGGGGCCGAACATCGCCACGGTCTCGCTCACCACGGGGCGCCACAACTCGACCGAGCAGCGGTGCTCGAACGTGCCGAGTCCGGACAGCTTGACCGCCACGTTCGGGCATCCGGCCAAGGCGCGCATTCCCGTCCGCCACGCCGTCCAGCCTGCCGGGCTGCGGTCTTCGAGCATCCCCGCATGCAGCAGCACGAGCTGCAGATCGGGATGCTCGCGGGCGAGCCGCGCCGCGTCCGCCATCTGGCTCGCGAACACCTGCAGCTCGAACAGCAGCCCGCGCGCCTCGACCTCGCGCAAGCCGCGACGCCACGCCGGATCGTTCATCAGGTCAGGCCGCGGGGCGAAGCGGTACAGCGGCGTCTCGTGCCAATGCAGCTGCTGGCGGATGCCGCGCAGGTTCTTGTGCGTCCGTTCCCGGTCGAGCACCGCCGCGACGTCGGCGGCGGCAAGGTCGGCATAGCCGACGATCCCATGGGGGAAGCCGTGCCGGTCGGCCACCGACTGCACCCAGGCGACCTCGTCGACCTCCCGGCCCGGTGCCACGTTGACCTGCACATAAACGGATTTGACCACGCCCGCCGGGCGCACCGTGGCCATGAACTCGTCGACCGGATAGTCGCGCCTGAGCGCCGCATAGTCGCCGAAGATCCGCGGCACCGGCGGCCCGGCCAGCCACGGCAGATTGGCGAGGCGCCAGATGTGATGGTGAGAATCCAAGATCATCGCCGCACCGTACCTACCCAAATACGCCCGAGGCCGGTCACCGACCCGAGACCGGTCACCGAAAGGTGACAGTCATCACAGCCGCCGAGCCGGCTATGAGTTAGGCAAACATTAACCTTCCATGGCCATAGTTTGGCCGCGCTGTCATCGTATATACTTGGGGCCGAATCGTGGATAGCAGCGCATCGAACGTCACCGAGAACGTCTCTCTCGATCCGCACGTGAGCCAGAACAGCCGCGCGGCCGGAGCGATCCTGCTCGTCGAGGACGATCCGCTGGTCGCCGAGGCCTGTGGGATGTTGCTTGAGGATTTCGGCCATACCGTGACCCGGGCCGCCTCCGCCGACGAGGCGCTTGGTTTGCTGGCAGACGGGTTCAAGCCGGACCTGGTGTTTTCGGATATCGTGATGCCTGGGACTCTCGATGGCGTTGAATTGGCCCAAACTTTGCGTGAGCGCTACCCCACCATGCCCGTCCTCTTGACCACCGGGTTCAGCAAGGCCGCCGCCACCGCGATCGCCTCCGGCTTCAATCTCATTCACAAGCCCTACATGCCCAACGATCTCGACCGGGCCATCCAGGTGGCGCTCGAGGCAGGATCACCGACGTGAAAGTCATCAGCTGGAACCTGCTTCGCCGCACCGGGGCCGCCGTTCATGACGTGGCGGCGCTGATCGCCCGGCATCAGCCCGACCTCCTCCTCATGCAAGAGGCGACCAAGGAGTTGGAGAGCCTGCCCGCGATCGCCGGCGGGACAGTGTTCCGCCGCCGCCTGCCCGGCCGCATCCATGGTCTCGCGATCTGGACGCCGAGCCCGCTCGAGCGGCCGCGGACTCTGATGCTGCCGGTCTCGAACCTGCCCGGCGCCCTGCCGCCGCGGGTGGCCCAGATCATCCGCGCCGGCGACATCACCCTTGCCAACGTGCATCTCTCGCACGGCCAAATCCTGAACCGCCTGCAGCTGATGACGATTGCCGAGGCCGTCGACGGCCCGGCGGCGGTGATCGGCGACTACAACGCGATCGGGCCGATCTTCCTGCCCGGCTTCCGCGACGTCGGACCGCGCCGCCCGACCCATCATGCGCGCAACGTGGTGCCGTTCCGCCTCGACCGCTGCCTGGTGCGCGGTCTCGACTGCACGCGCGCCCATGTGCTGGAGCGCGGGCCGTCGGATCACCGGCCGATCGTGCTCACGCTGGACGTGGCCGACGTGGCCGCCCGGCCGCGCCGCCGCTGGCGCCTGCGGTTGAGCGGGATCTCCGCGAATGCCCCCGCCAAGGCGCCGAAAGCGGCGTAAGCGATCTAGCCGCTCCCGGCTCTAATTCACCTGGTGCCAGTAGCCGTCGCGGCCGCATTCAATGGTCCGCGCCTCTGGCGTGACCAGACGGGCGCCCAGCGTATAACCCTGGCCCGCGAACATGCAGGACGACGGCGCGGCGGCACTCGGCGGATACGCCGGCGGCGGCACCTCGGTCCTATGCGAGTAGTAGCAGCCGGATAGGAACAACGCGCCCGCCAGCGCCGGTGCTGCAGCGGCAAGGGTCCTGAGCTTCATCGTGAACCGCTCCTCGTGGCCTCGCGGTAACAACGGGCAGCACTCGAAAGTTGTTCCGTCAGGCGCGCGCCCACATCTGCTCAGGAACTGGAGCCGTTCCGGAGCAGATGGACCGCACTTCATCCTCCGCGTCATTCCCGCGCAAGCGGGAATCCAGACTCCTTTTCACCACGGAGACGGAATCCTGTTTTTTCCTCCGTGGTCTCCGTGTCTCCGTGGTTGGGTTCGCTGGATGCCCGCTTTCGCGGGCATGACGAAAATGTAGGTGGTTCAACCTAATCGGAACCAGCCCTAGGCCGGGCGGCGCTCGCGGATCGGCGCGGCGGCGAAGAATTTGCCGATGAATGTCTCGATGATGCAGGCGACGACGTCGGGCGCCACGTGGCGCGTGTCGTCGAACCGCGCTCCGGGGCCGGGATCGGCGGCCTGGCCCTGAAACATCGGGCGGCCGAGCTGCGCGCCCAGCCAGCGCACGATCTCGAAGGCCGGCCAGTAATGGAGCCCGGGCAGGTCGTTCCGCATCAGCATGTCGAGCGCCACGCGCAAGGTGGATTTCGACACGCAATCGGCCTCGAGGCACGACGAGTCGGCGCCGAACGTCGCGTTCAACGGCACCGGCGAAAGGGTCATGACGATCGGGACCGGACCGCACCCGGCGCGGATGAGGTCGTAGATCGCGCGCATGTTGCGGGCGTTGTCCTCGACCGAGGACATGACCAGCTCGTGCCGC
This sequence comes from Alphaproteobacteria bacterium, assembly GCA_036394195.1. Lineage (GTDB taxonomy): Bacteria > Pseudomonadota > Alphaproteobacteria > CACIAM-22H2 > CACIAM-22H2 > DATJPD01. The sequence goes on from DASWFO010000236.1 coordinate 3,075, forward strand.
GCGGGATCGAACACGCCGGCCGGGACGCCGCGCCAGAACACGCCGCCGGTGGCGCGGTCGCGCCAGATCTCCGCGAGGCCGAACGTGATCACGAATCCGTCGGCGGATTTGAGGGCGTTGGCGAACATCGCCTGCTCGGCCTGCGGCTCCCAGCGCACCGCGCGGCGCTCATCGGCGTGGTTGTACCAGTAGGCGGCGGTGTCGCGCTTGCCGGTGAGCGCCCACTCGAAGAAGTCGCGCAGCGCAAAGCTGTTGTTGAGCCCCTGCGGCACGTCGACGTGCTCGGACATGCGGCCGCGCCGCAGGAACTCGCGGCGCAGATGATCGGCGAAGCACGATCCGAAGGTGACGAGCTTCGCATCGGCCGCAAACACCGGGCGATGGCGGGCGACGTCGCGGAGGAGAAACTGCTCCACGAGCTCGGCGAGCGGCGCGTCGGCCCGGAAGCGCAGCGGAAAATACCGGATGTCCCGCCCGACATGCCACGCCGTCTTCATCTCGATGCTGAGCGGGTCGCCGAACTCGCCGCGGGCCACCACGTAACCGAGCGGAAAATCGATGACGTCCGGATGCGACCGCAGGTAGCTCTCGCGCAACCTGAGGCCCTCGTCGTGCCGGCCGAGATTGGTCAGGAGGATCGCCAGCTGCTGATGCGCATCGAAATGATGCGGATCGACGCCGATCACCTGCCGATAGCCGGACTCGGCCTCACGCAGCCGGCCCTGCTCCCACAGGATCTGCGCCAGATTGAGCCCAGCTTCGGTAAGCCCGGGCTGCAGCTCCAGTGCCCGGCGAAACTGCGCGATGGCGGCATCGATCTGCCCTTGCGCCTTCAGGGCGGCGCCGAGATTGTTGGCCGCGGGCGCATAGCCGGGGTCGAGATCCAGTGCCCGGCGGAAACAGTCGATCGCGTCGACCAGCGCGCCCTTTTTCCGCAGCACGATGCCGAGGTTGCTCAGCGCGTCGCGATACTCCGGACGCAGTTCCAGGGCCCGCCGGTAATTCGCCTCGGCCTGATCGAGAGATCCCGCGCGATCGAGGGCGATGCCGAGATTGTTGAACGCGTCGGCATAATCCGGCGCCCGCCGGATGGCCTCGCGATAGCAGTCCGCGGCGGCCGCCCAGTCGCCGCGCGCGGCCAGCACCTGGCCGAGATTGTTGTGCATGATCGGTGCTTGCGGCGATTCACCGATCGCGGCGCGGATCAGCGCTTCGGCGCGCCCGCCATCGCCGCGCTGCTGACAGACGACGCCCAGCAGATGAAGCGCGTCGGCGTGGCGCGGCTCGCGATCGAGGACGGACTGGTACAGCGCGGCCGCCCCGTCGAGACGGGCGGCCTTGTGCTCCGTCATCGCGGCGTTCAGAAGTTCGGCCAGCGCCAGCATCGCGACACCGTCGCATGGCGGCCGCGGCTTCGCGCGCTAACTAAAGTTAGGCGGCTAGACGAAAGTAGGCATTGAGCTTACAGCCGCTTACCCGCGCTGAACGCTCGCCGACAACGATGTAAGGATCGCCCTCAATCGATACGCGCGCCGACGGCTTTGACGATGTCGCGATATTTCACGTCCTCGGCCTTGATGAACGCGGCGAACTCGGCCGGCGTGGTGACGAACGGCGCCATGCCCCCGCCTTCGAAGCGGGCGACGACCGCGGGCTCGGTGAGCACGCGGTTCACGGTATCATGCAGTTTGGCGATGATCGGCGCCGGCACGCCGGCGGGCGCGAAGAAGCCGAGCCACGGCGTCACTTCGAATCCGGGATAGGTGTCGCCGATCGTCGGCAAATCGGGGAATTCGCGGTCGCGCTTCAGGCTGGTGACGGCGAGACCGCGCAGCACGCCCTGCTTCACCTGCGAGGCGGTCGAGTTGCCGCCGAACTCGGCCGCGACCTCGTTGGCAATCAGGGCCGCGGCGGCCGGTCCGCCGCCCTTGTAGGGCACATGCACGAGGTTGATGCCGGCGCGCATCTTCAGCATTTCCATGGCGAGATGATGCTGGCTGCCGCTGCCGATCGAGGCATAAGCCAAGGGCGGGGTGGCGTGCCGCGCATGCTCGACGAAGCCGTGGAAATCCTTCACCGGCAGCGACGGATTGACGGTCAGGATCAGCACCGTTGTCACCAGGCTGGCGACCGGCACGAAGTCCTTCAGCGGCTCGATGGTCGAGGTCGTGTAGAGATACGGGTTGATCACGATCTGGGAGTCCTGGCCCAGCATGATCGTGTAGCCGTCGGGAGACGCCTTGGCCGTGACCTCGTTGGCGAGGGTGCCGGCCGACCCGGGCCGGTTCTCGACCACGACCGGCTGGCCAAACAGCTCCGACAGGCGGGCCCCGACGATCCGGGAGGTGGTATCGGTGGCCCCGCCGGGCGGATTGGGAACGATAATCTTGACCGGCCGGGAGGGGTAAGGCTGGGCGTCCGCCCCGGTTCCGGTGAGCAGCCCCGCTCCCAGCCCCAAAACAGCGCCAAAAACCACATGTAAGCACCTGGAGTTCATGGATTTTCCTCCCTCGCATCGCCCTTGCACATAGCCGCGCTTGGCTTATATTTATGCTATCAAGCGTTTTGGGTCGGCTTCGGAATCGGCTCTTTGTAGACCGCGACCCCGTTTCCTTCCAGATCGTTGCTTGATCCGCTTGGCGTCGCAAGGCGGCCAGCACAGGGCCATCCCACAGGGCCAATCCATTCTGGAAGGCGGGGAAAACAATTTTCGCGGGGAGCCCCGGCCCCGCCTGGAGTACCGACCATGAAGGAAGACTTGATCGAGTTCGACGGCACCGTGACCGAAGTTCTTCCGGATTCGCGGTTCCGCGTGAAGCTCGACAACGGACACGAAACGATGGCCTACGTATCGGGCCGCGTGAAGAAGAACCGGATCCGGATCATCGCCGGCGACCGCGTGATGCTGGAGATGACGCCCTACGACCTGTCGAAGAGCCGCATCACCTTCCGCCACAAGGACGAGCGCGCCGCACCGGCGCGGCAGAACCGTCCGTTCCGCCGCCCGCGCTAAGCCTATCGGCCGCCGCCGGCGCGGATATCCCGCGCGGGCGCCGTTCGCCCCTTGGAGGAGTTATGAAACAGCACAAATATTCCATCGGCCAGCAGCTGCACTACAAGCCGGCTGGCGCCTTCGGCCGGATGCAGATCTCCGGCGACGTGAAGATCGAGCGCCTGCTACCGCCCGACGCCAGCGACAATCTCTACCAGGTCGAATCCCTGTTCGACGGGCGGCGCCGCGTCGTCCGCGAAAGCGAGATCGGCTGAACCCCTCATGTCCGACAGTCCGCCGAGCACGCCGTTCCAGCTGAGCCGGATTTACGCCAAGGGGTGGGACGCCGGGATGCGCTGCGAGGCGCAGGAGCCGGCGCCCGACGCTGCGGCGGAGGCGGCAATGACCGCGATCCTGGCCCAGGGCGACGCGCTCAATCCCTGCACCGCGAAGGTCGACCGCGACAAGTGGATGCAGGGCTTCACCGAAGCCGTGCACCGGAAGTTCGACGGGCCGCAGCGTAGGAAACGAAAATAGCCTCCGAGACAAGGTAAGATCGCCCGGTCTTTTCCACGTCTCTCGATGGCTGTCCTCCCACATTTCGACGGCGCCGCCGCGCGCCAGACCGCCGAGGCGCTGCTGATCGCCGCCGCGGGCGGCATCGCGGCCAGCTTCGCCGGCCTGCCGGCGGCGCTGATCTCCGGCTCGGTGCTGGCGACCGCGGTCGCGGCCGTCGCCGGCCGGCCGCTGGCAGTGCCGGTCCCGCTCGGGCGCGCCGTCTTCGTGATCGTCGGCATGGCGCTCGGCGCCATCGTGACACCCGAGACCCTGCGCGGCTTTGCGGCGTATCCGGTGACACTCGTGCTGCTCGCCGTCTCCACCTACTGCATGATCGCGGGCACCACGTTCTATCTGCGCAAGGTCCATCGCTGGGACGCGCTGTCGGCGCTGTTCGGCGCCAGCCCGGGGGCGCTGGCGCAGGTGATGGCGCTCTCGGCGGAGGCCGGCGCCGATTTGCGGGCGATCGTGATCGTGCAGACGATCCGCGTCGTGATGCTGACCGTGGGCGTGCCGTTGGGATTGGAGCTGTTCGGCCTGGCGGACGTGCCAGTGGGCCGCGGGCCCGTGATGGCCGCGGCGTCGCCGCTGGAGATGGCGATGCTCGTCGTCGTCTCGGTCATCCCGGCCTTCCTGCTCCACCGCGTCCGCTTCTCGGGCGGCTGGCTGTTCGGCGCCATGCTCGGGTCGGGGATCCTCCACGGCGCCGGCCTCGTCCATGGCAGCCTACCCGGCTGGGTGATCAGCGGCGCGATGATCGCGCTGGGGGCTGTCACCGGCAGCCGCTTCGCCAACACCAGCCTGCGCATGCTCCTGGTGTTCCTGCGCGCGGCGTTCGGCTCGTTCGCGGTGGCGATGGCGATCGCGGCCGTGTTCATGGTCATTGTCGCCGGCCTGGTCGACGCGCGCCCGGCGAACGTCGTGATCGCGTTCGTGCCCGGCGGCCAGGACACCATGATGGTGCTGGCGCTGGCGCTGCATCTCGATCCGGTGTTCGTCGCGGTTCACCAGATCGCGCGCTATCTGATCGTGTCGGCGTCGATTCCCTTCATCGCAGGGCTGATCCGAAGGTCGCGCTGAGGCTTTTCTGTGGCCGCGCGCGGTCGGCGCGCGACGGTGTGTGGCCCCAGAAAGATCACTCGTCGCCACGGAGGGGGCGAGCCATGATCGCGTCGTGGCTGCCCCTTCTGTATTTCACACTCCATAGACATAAACACGGCAGCCATCGGCACGGCGGTGCTCTTTTGGACGAAAAATAATCGCGGCGCCGCCCTCGCCGTGAGGAACTAGGGTCGGAGGACGACATGGGTCTATTTCAACGCAAGCGCATCGATCAGGTCGGTTATTTTCGGGCCCTGGAAGCCCGGTATCTGTCACTTGCATATCTCACAAGTCATGAGCAGCAGGCGGCGTTCTACGTCGCCATCGCCGGAGACTACGCGGAGCTGGCCGATGCCGCCGTGGACGCCGAACGCAAGGCGTCTGCCGAAGCGGCACCGGCACCGGCCACCGAGGCGGTCTCTGCGGTCGCCTGATTAAACGAAGGTTCGCCTGAGACACGGCGCGGGGAGTCCCACCCCGCGCCGCTTTTTTGCGCCCGGCCGAACGGGTCGCCTATACTGGCGGCATGGCGGAGATTCTCGGACTTGGCGTGACGCATTATCCCGGGCTGATGGCGCCCGACGATCAGATGGCGGCCATCCTCGAGCGTACGCTCGCCAGCGCGCAGGTGCCGGCGGAGCTGAAATCGCCCGAGCGCTGGCCGCCGCCGATGCGCGAGGAATATCTCGCCAATCGCGACCTGAGTGTGACGCGCGAGCACCGGCGGCGCTGCCTGGCGGCGTTTGGCAAGGTCCGCGCGGCGCTCGATGCGTTCGCGCCGGACTTCGTGCTGATCTGGGGCGACGACCAGTACGAAAATTTCCGCGACGACGGGATTCCGCCGTTCTGCGTGTTCGCGCTGGACCATATCGACTCGCGGCCGTTCCGCCGCCGCAGCTTCTGGAAGCCGGGAAACATCTGGGAGGAACCCGAGGACACCGTCTTCGCGACCAAGGGACACGCGGTCGCCGGCTCGTTCATCGCCGCCGGGCTGCTGCGCGCCGGCTTCGACCTGTCCTATGCCTACAAGATGCGCTACGAGCTCGGCCTGCCGCACGCCTTCATCAACGCGCTGCTGCTGCTCGACCACGACCGCCAGGGCTTCCCGTATCCGGTCGTGCCGTTCCACGTGAACTGCTACGGATCGAGCGTCATCGCCAAGCGCGGCACGGCGGCGCATCTCGACGGCCTCAATCTCGGCCAGATCGATCCGCCCAGCCCCTCGCCCGCGCGCTGCTTCGAGATCGGCGCCGCGACGGCCCGCCTGCTGAAGGCCAGCCCGTGGCGCGTGGCCCTGATGGCGTCCTCGAGCTGGTCGCACGCGTTCCTGTCACAGAATAATCATTGCCTCTATCCCAACGTCGACGCCGATCGCGCCCGGGTCGAGGAGCTCCGCGACGGCCGGTTCAGCCGGTGGCGCGACCTGACGACTGCCGAGGTCGAGACGGCAGGCCAGCACGAGTTCCTCAACTGGGTGTGCCTCGCCGGGGCGATGAGCGAACTCGGCTATCGCGCCGAAATCGTCGACTACGTGGAAACGTACATCCTGAACTCGGACAAGTGCTTTGCGGTGTTCCGGCCCGCGTGACCATTCTGTGGTGCCGGGGTGCACCCCGCTTTTTTAATCCGAATTAACCGGATTTCGGGCATAGTCGGCTGGTCGGGGGCGTGAACAACGCCTGAGGGACCGCGCGCCCCGATGTCCAAGCGAATCGATCTTAGAAGTTGTCTGCGCGGTCTCCGCGTCATCGCGGCGCACCGCGCGTTCGTGGCCGCCGCCGTGGTCGTCAGTGCGTTCCTGCCGTTCGAGACCGGTCGCGCCGAGAGCGATGCGTTGTGGGCGTTCCTCGGCTTCGGGCATTCCGGCCGCGCCGCCTGCGTGTCGACGGCGACCATTCCCACCGCGCGGCCCTTTGCCGCGGCGATCGACTGGGCGGCCTATCAGTTCGACGTGCGGCCGAGCTTCCTGCTCGCGGTGGTGGCCTGCGAGTCGAACTTCAATGCATGGGCCGTCAGCAAGGCGGGGGCCCGCGGGCTGGCGCAGGTGATGCCCATGACGGCGCGCTCGCTCGGCGTCGATCCCGACCTGCTGTGGGACCCGCGCTTGAACCTCTATTCGGCCGCCAAGTATATCCGCCTGCTGGTCGACCGCTACGGCAACGACCTCGACAAGGTCCTGATCGCCTATAACGCGGGGCCGGCCTATGTCGAAAAAAACAAACCCATTCCGAAGGAAACCAGCGTGTATCTGACGCGGGTGAAAAGCGCCTATCGCCGCTTCCTGGCCCTCGAAGCCATCACGCTCTAATCGTCCTCGTCGCGCTGATCGGCGGCGTAGTGATAACGCGGCTGCGTCAGCTCCACCCGCGATTCGGTGAACTCCGCCAGGCGCTCGAAATCGTCGGCCAAGCGCCGGAACTCGTCGGATGTGACAGGGTCGCGAAACCGCTGCGCGTTCTCGCGCATCTCGTTCGCCTTCGCGCGGTAATATTGTGGGTCCGACATACGTCGTCCTCCATCGCTGCTATATGAGTTACAAACATCAAGCGGCGTAATAGTTCACGCGATCTGACGGCAGCGGCGCGGCGGCCCGGCACATCCCTGTCCGGGTTTGCCAAGTCCTAGATCGGACGCGGTAAATCGACTATTTTCGGACGACGGAAACCAGGGAGAAACGCCATGCCTGTGACCAAACGGTCTTCAACCCCGTGCGGCTCGGCCACGGCCCGCGCCAAGCGCGCGCTCGCCGCGGCGCTCGCGGCCGCGGTGCTGACGGCGGGAGCCGCGGCGGCCCAGACCATGCCGGTGGTGAAGATCGCGGTCGGGGGTGCCAACTGCCTGTGCTACCTGCCGACCGTGCTGGCCGAGCAGTTGGGCGCCTACGAAAAGGCCGGGGTGAAGGTCGAGCTCAGCAACCTGAAGGGCGGCTCGCAGGCCCTGACCGCGGTGCTTGGCGGCAGCGCCGACGTGGTTTCCGGCTATTACGACCATTGCGTCAATCTCGCCGCCAAGAACAAGGCGCTGGAAGCGTTCGTCACCTACGACCGCTATCCGGGCCTGGTGTTGGTCGTCTCGCCCCGGCAGACCGACGCGATCAAGTCGGTGAAGGACCTCGCCGGCAAGAAAGTCGGCGTCTCGGCCCCCGGCTCGTCGACCGATTTCTTCCTGAAATATCTCCTGCGCAAGGACAAGATCGACCCGGCGGCGGCGGCGGTGATCGGCATCGGCCTCGACGCGACCGCGGTGGCCGCCATGGAGCAAGGCCAGGTCGACGCGGCGGTCATGCTGGATCCGGCGGTGACGGTGCTGCAGGGCCGGTTCAAGGACCTGCGCATCCTGAGCGACACCCGCACGCAGAAGGACACGCTCGCCGTGTTCGGCGGCGAATATCCGGGCGGCGCGCTCTATGCCTCCAGCGATTGGATCGCCAGGCACGAGAAAGAAACCCAGGCGCTTGCCAACGCCATCGTCACGACCTTGAGCTGGATTCACAGCCACAGCCCCGAAGAGATCATGGCGAAGATGCCGGCCGAGCTGGTCGGCAACGACAAGGCGCTGTACCTGGCGGCACTCAAGAACACGATCCCGATGTACTCGACGACCGGCCTGATGGACCCGAAGGGCGCTCAGGCGGTGCTCGACGTGTTCAGCCTGTCGGTGCCGGAAGTCGCCCAGGCGAAGATCGACCTGTCGAAGACCTACACCAACCGCTTCGTCGAGGCGGCGGCCAAGACGCGATGATCGCAGCAGACGCCGGTCAGCCCGGGCACATGCCGGCTGACCGGGCGGCCATCCGGGTCGATGACGTCGGCGTCGCCTTCGCCACCCCGTCGCGGACCACGCACACCGTGCTGCGCGACGTGTCGCTGGCGGTTCCCGAGGGCAAGTTCGTCGCCCTCGTCGGGCCATCGGGCTGCGGCAAGTCGACTCTGCTCAACATCGCGGCCGGCCTGCTGATGCCGTCGGTCGGGCGCGTCCGCGTGTTCGGCGAGCCGCTCGCCGGCGTCAATCCGCACGCGGCATACCTGTTCCAGCAGGACGCGCTGCTGCCCTGGCGCAGCGTCCTCGACAACGTGATGCTCGGCCTGACGTTCCGCCGCGTGCCGCGCGCCCTGGCGCAAGCCCAGGCGCGGCACTGGATCGAGCGCGTGGGGCTCAGCGGCTTCGAAGACCGGTTCCCGCATCAGCTCTCCGGCGGCATGCGCAAGCGGGTCGCGATCGCGCAGAGCTGGATCGTCGACCCGCGCATCCTGCTGATGGACGAGCCGTTCGGCGCCCTCGACGTGCAGACCCGGCAGAACATGGAGACCGAGCTCCTCGACCTGTGGCAGGAGAGCCGCAAGAGCGTGCTGTTCATCACCCACGACCTCGAGGAGGCGATCGCGCTGGCCGACCAGGTGGTGGTGATGAGCGCCGGGCCGGCGGCGCGGATCAAGGGCGTCTACGACGTCGACCTGAAGCGGCCGCGCGACGTGGCCGAGATCCGGCTCAACCCGGAATTCACCGGCCTGTACCGGAAGATCTGGGCCGACCTGCGCGACGAAGTGAAGCGCTCCTTCGGCGGCCGGCGCTGACATGGCCGAGCCCCTCCCCCCGGACTCCACCGGGGCCCCCGGCCTCGCGGCGATGGCGATCAGTCCCACCGGGACCCGCGGCCGTCGCGGCCTGACGCTCGCCTTGCAGGTCGCCGTGTTCGCAATCCTGGTCGGGGGCTGGCAGGTCCTCGCCGACACCGGCCTGATCGACGAGTTTTTCTTCAGCCGCCCGTCGGACATCGCCGCCCAGACCTGGCGCTGGCTGGCGAGCGGCTTCATCTGGCCGCACCTCGCCGTGACCCTGGCCGAGGCGATGATGGCGTTCGTCATCGGCACCGTCGCCGGCCTCGCCGCCGGGTTCGCGTTCGCGCGGGTCGAACTGCTGGCGCGCGTCTTCGACCCCTATATCCGCATCTTCAACGCGCTGCCGCGGGTCATCCTGGCGCCGATCCTGATCCTGTGGTTCGGCCTCGGCATGGCGTCGAAGGTGGCGCTCGGCGTGACCCTGGTGTTCTTCGTCGTCTTCTTCAACACCTTCCAGGGCATCCGCGAGGTCGATCCCATCGTAGTCAACAACGCCCGCATGCTGAAAGCGACCGACCGCCAGCTGGTGCGCCATGTCTACCTGCCGTCGGCGATGGCCTGGATCTTCTCCAGCCTGCATACCAGCATCGGCTTCGCGCTGGTGGGGGCCGTGGTCGGCGAATATATCGGCTCGGCGCGCGGCATCGGGTACGTCGTGGCGCAGGCGCAGGGCGTGTTCGACACCGCGAGCGTCTTCGCCGGCCTCATCCTCACTTCGGCCGTCGTCCTGCTCATCGACCTCGCGATCCACCGCCTCGAGCGCTATCTGCTGCGCTGGAGACCCGGGCAGTCATGATCGCCGCTTAGGGCGCCACGTTCGAGCGGATATAGGACCAGAGCAGCTCGATCTGGGCTTCATCGAGCACGCCTTTCCACGGCGGCATTCGGTTCTTTCCGTTCAGCACCGAATTGACGAACCGGCCGTGATCGTCAGGCTTGAGCCGGCGGAGATCGAAGGTCAGCCCGGCGGAGTTGTTCTGCAGCTCCTCGCCGTGGCAGGTCGAACAGTAGTTCTCATAGAGGCGCGCCCCCTTGGCCGCGGCGGCTTCGTCCGCGCACGCAGGGGCCGCCGATGCCGCCAGCAGGAGCGACAGGGCGGCGGCGAGACAACGCCTGTTCAGGTCAGTCTTCAAACAGCTTGAACGTCCACAACGAGCCGCCCGCCGGCACGTTGGTGAGGTTCGGATCCGGCGTCTTGAGCACGTAGACGCCGCCGGTTCCGCTGGTCGTCGTCACATATTGTTTGCCGTCGCGTTCCCAGGTCACCGGCTGGCCGATGATTCCGGAGGGCGTCTGGAACCGCCACAGGATCTTGCCGGTCTCCGCATCGACCGCGATGAACTCGCCAGTCAGCGTCCCGGTGAACACGAGCCCGCCGGCGGTGACCAGCGTGCCGGCCCAGTTCGGGCTCTTGAAGCCGGTCTCCCATTTGCTCTTGCCGGTGAGCGGATCGATCGCCTTCAGATATCCGCGCGGTTCGGGATCGGGCATTATGTTTTGCCGCTTCACGCCGTAATGCGGGTCGCCCGGCTTCAGGTCCTTGATCGTCTCGATGGGCTCGGGCTCGTACACCATGCCGATGTTGATCGTGTTCACGTAAGCGAGCCCGGTGAGCGGGCTGAAGGACATCGGGAACCAGTTGGTGCCACCCGAGATGTTCGGATACGTGGTGATCTTCGCGGGTCCGTTGATGATCTGCTTCGTCGGCTCGGTCCATATCGGCCGGCCCGTCTCGGGATCGACGCCGCTCGCCCAGGTGACCTTCACATACGGGTTGGCCGCGATCAGCTTTCCGGACGCGCGATCGAGCACGTAGAAGAACCCGTTGCGGCCCGCCTGCATGACGACTTTGTGCGCCACACCACGCACTTGCATGTCGGCCTGCACGACCGCGTTCACGCCGTCATGGTCGAACGGATCGTTCGGCGACATCTGATAGTGCCAGACGAGCTCGCCCGTCTTCGGGCGCAGCGCCACGATGGAGTTGGTGTATAAGTTGTCGCCCTTGCGCAGCAACGGGTTCCACGGCGCCGGATTGCCGATCGGCCAAAACACCAGGTCGAGATCGGGATCGTAGGAGCCGGTGGTCCACGTGCTGCCGCCGCTGGCGACCGCGGCATTGTTCGGCCAGGTGTCGGCGCCCGGCTCTCCCGGGCGCGGGACGGTGTACCAGCGCCACAGCGTCTTGCCGGTCTCGGGATCGTGGCCTTCGATAAATCCGCGGCTGCCGAATTCGGCACCGGCCATTCCGTTGATCACCACGCCATTCGCGACCAGCGGCGCGCCGGTCATCGCATAGCCGGCCTTGGGATCGGCCGAGCTCACGTTCCAGATTTCCTTGCCGGTCTTGATGTCGAGGGCCAGCACGCGCGCATCGAGCGTGGTGCGGAAAAGCCTGCCCTGATAGATCGCCGCACCCCGGTTCACGATGCCGCAGCACACGACACGGGTCGTCTCGGGCGCATAGTCGATCAGCGTCTTCCAGATCTCGCGCCCGGTCAGCGCATCGACCGCCACGGTCTTGTCGTGGCTCGTGACGTACATCACGCCGCCGCGGAGGAGCACCTGCGACTCCTCTCCGGTGTTGTTCGCCATGCTATAGGACCAGGCGGGGACCAGCCGCTTGGCGGTCTGGCGGTCGATCTGCTTGAGCGGGCTGAAGCGCTGCTGGCTGTAGCTCATCCCGTAGGTGAGGATCTCACCGGGGTTCTTGCCCGCAGCCTTCAGGTCCTCACCGCTTTGGGCCAATGCCGCACCGGACAACGCCACGCCCAGCAGCACGGCAAGGGGAATCGACCGCATGCTCACCTCCCTAATCCGCAATCGCGGGGGCGACCCGCGGCGGGCATCATTTTTCAGGGCCGATGATAGCAATCGGCGGGCGTCCTCGAAAGCCAGAGACCGGGGCTAGCGCACCGCGACCCACAGCTCGGGCCGGGCGAACGCGCCGCGCCACAGCCCGGCTTCCTTGGCCTGCGCCTTCGCCTGCTCGGCGGCGTAGACCGACGCGGTCCCGGCCGCGATCGCCCAGCCCGACTCCACTTGCAGCGAGGCGATGTCGAATCCCCGCTGGTTGCGGCAGATGGCGCTGTCCTGCGCCGTGCCCGGGGTCGGCGTACAGGCGACCGGAGCGGCGCCGGCGAAGATCTCGAGGACGCGCCGTGCGACTTCGCCGCAGCGATATTCCGTCTTGGCGTCGCGGCAGATCAGCGAGGCCGGCGGCCCCTGAATGCCCTGCAGGCGAACTGTCTGGCCGGCGACGGTCAAGGTCGCCGCATCGGCCGCCTTGGCCACACCGGAAATGGCCGGCGGTGCTTTGGCGGAGCGACTGGCCGGCGCGGCCGCCGCGGGAGCGGCTGCCGCGGATGGCGGTGGCTTCGCCGGGGTCAGCATCCCCCGCCCATAGAATATGGCGGCCACGGCAACCCCGATGCCGAGCGCCAGGCCGGCGCCGATCACCAAGCCGCGGCCACGCGATGTCTGGCGTTGACGGGCGCGCGCCGCTTCCCAGAATTTCTGCTCTTCGGCCTTGCGCCGAGCGATCTCCTCCGCGGACGGAGGAGCGGGCGCCGCTTCCGCCGGTTGTGGATCTTCCTTCGCCACGAAAAACTCGCCTCGAGCCCCCCATCCCACGCCCGGCCATCCTTCGTACAATTTCACATAAACTCAAGATTAATCGCGGCGGTGCCGGTAAGCGCCTGCACTGGTGGGGATTTCGCTTCCCGAGTCGGCCACCTTTGTTATGCTGACCGGGCTCTCCGGGGAGGACATCGTGACCGAGAAACCGCAACAGACGGCCGCCCGCCTCGCCGCGGCGCGCGGCTACAGCTATCCGGAATGGGAATATCTGGCGGAACGAGATCCGGTCTTTCTCGACGCCTATAACCGCCTGTCCGGCCTCGGCCTGCTGCATGACGGCGTGCCGACCGACGATAAGCAGCTGCCGGCCAAGTATCGCGAGCTGGTCGCGATCGGCGCGATGATCGGACAGGCGCGGATGTGGGGTGTGAAGGCGCATATGGAGCGCGCCCTCCGCCTCGGCTGCACCGAGCAGGAAATCCTCGAAGCGCTGGAAGCGGCGCTGATTCCGGTCGGCTCGCCGCCGTTCCGGCAGGCGGTCAACATCCTGATGCAGGTCGTCGGCTGGAAACCGGGCGCCGAACGACCGTGAGCGCCGCTCAGTAGAGGATCGCGAGGATTTAGATCTGCTCCACGCCGGCCGGCCTACGCCGGGCAGGCCACGGCATCGTCGCACCGGGACCGTGCGATTTCGGGGTCCATTTGCATAGTTCCCGGCCGAAAACCCGGGTTTTCCCCGATTCCGCCAACCGCCGGTCTCAACGATGGTCAACCTTCAACCTGTCGAGGGGACCAACATGCGGTTTGGCTGTGCGCTGCAAGCGGATATTTCCACACGACAGATGGCGATGGCCGCCGACGAGAGCGTCGAGGACGTCATCGGCGTGGTCGACGACGATCCGTTGATCCTGGAGACGCTGGTCGCCAATCTCGATGAGGCCGGCCTCAAGGTCGTCTTCTTCGACAACGGACCCGCGGCTCTGAAATACGTTGCCGGCGGCGGCCGCATCTCCGCCTTCCTGCTCGATTGGGCGATGTCGGAGATGGACGGGCTGGACGTGTTGCGCCGGCTGCGGACCAATGGGCATTCCGCGCCGGTCATTTTTCTGACCGGGTACAGTCAGCCGATGTTCGAAGAGGCGGCTCTCGCCGGCGGCGCGGTCGACTTCGTCGATAAGGCACGCAGTTTCTCGATCATCCTGCGGCGCTTGAAGCTGGTGCTCGCGGCCACCAAAGGTGGGGCGACCGCATCTTCCGCGCAACGGCAGGATGGATTGCAGGTCGACGCGGCGAGCGCCCGCGTCTACTGGCGTGGCGCTCAGGTGGATCTGACCTTAAGCGAGGTCCGGGTCGTCCAGTTGCTGTCGACGCAGCCGGGCAAGGACGTCACCTACCGTGCGATCTACGATCGCCTGCGCGGCGAAGGATTTCAGGCCGGGGCCGGCGAAGACGGCTACCGGGCGAATGTGCGGGCGATCGTCAAACGCATACGCCACTCGTTTCGGGTCGTCGACGCGTCCTTCGACATGATCCAGAACTATCCCGGGTACGGCTACCGGTGGTCCGAGGCGCAGCCCTAGGCGTGCGCTCCACACCCGGCGAAGAGCCGCTCAGTAGCGGATCGCGACGACTTCGATCTGATCCACGCCGGCCGGTGTCCGCAGGTCGACCATGTCGCCGACGCGCGACTTGAGCAGCGCCCGCGCGATCGGCGAGACCCAGCTGACGCAGCCCTGGGCGAGATCGGCCTCGTCGATGCCGACGATCCGGATCGTGCGCTCGCCGCCGGCCGCGTCGGCATAGGTGACGGTGGCGCCGAAGAAGACCTGATCGACGTTCTTCTGCCGCGCCGGATCGACGACCTCCGCCGCCTCGACGCGCTTGGTCAGGAAACGGATGCGGCGGTCGATCTCGCGCAAGCGGCGCTTGCCATAAATGTAATCGCCGTTCTCCGACCGGTCGCCGTTGCCCGCCGCCCACGACACCACCTCGACGACCTTCGGCCGCTCGACACGGAGCAGCGTGCGCAGCTCGTCCTGAAGGCGCTGAAAGCCGGCGGGGGTGATGTAATTCTTAACGCCGGCGGGAAGCGCGTCGCCTTCCTCCGGAGCGTCGTCTTCGACCTCGGTTTCCTTGGTAAACGCCTTGCTCATGGCAAAACACTAGGCCGAAGCCGGCCCGGCACCAAGGCCCTCGACCCCGTAGGTACTTTCCGGGGGCAGGCTCCGGAGTCGCACCGATTCCTTTTCGCCACCACCACCCGATAATACCGCTCAAGTTTCGGGACCAGCTGTCACTTATGACGCTGCCAGCGCAGCCTCCGGGAGATCGCCCATGAAAATCATCGTTCTGGCCGCCGCCGCCAGCCTCGCTCTTGCGGCCGCCGTTCCTGCCCTTGCCGCCGATAACCCCGCCACCGGACGGCCGGCGCAGCTCACCCAGAAGCCGGACGACGCCGGCAAGGACAAGGCCAAGGGTACGGCCAAGAAAAAGGATAACACGCGCACCAATAAGAGCGGTGCCGCACGTGGCGACGCGCGCTCCGACCAGGTCCATGACATGACCAAGGCGAGATAGCCGACGATGAAAACCTTCGTTGTAGCGCTGGCCACCGGCGTCGGACTCGCGGCGGCCCTGCCGCTTGCGACCGCGTTGACGACCGCCATCGCCGACGACTGGATTGCCACCGCACCGCCGATACCGCTCGTCCCAAAGGTCGAGAAAGCGAACAAGCCCAGGCACGCTGCCCATAAGAACGGCGCCGGCGACAACACCGTCGCGGCCGCTCAGCCGGGCCCAATCCAAGCACAAGTCCTGGGCAGCATCGAGACGGCGCCAGCGCTGCAGCCGATCAGCAGCCAACCGGCCCGCTGACCTTTCGGTTGGCGGCGACGCCCGGCGAACGCCGTCCGCCCCGCTGACGTCCGGCGCTCAGCCCGGATCGTGCGCCGTTTTCACGCTTTCGGGAAGCGCGGCTCCTGCTCGCGATAGGCGCGGATGATCTCCGAGCCCGTGGTCAGCCACACGTTCTGGCGCGATGCGATATGCGACAGCGCCCGGTCGAGATAGCGGATGCGGTGCGGCACGCCGATCAGGAACGGATGCAGTGCGATGCACATCACTCGCGCATTCTTCTCGCCCTCCTCGTACAGCACGTCGAAGGTGTCGATGATGCGGCGCTCGAACTCGTCGATCCCGATGCTCGGCATGTTGAACAGCGGCATGTCGTTGAGCTCGATCGAATACGGGATCGAGAAGAGGCCGTTGTTCATGCGGTACGGCAGGTCGTCGTTCACCCAGTCGCAGACATATTCGACCCCGGCGTCGCACAGCAGGTCCAGCGTGTTCCAGGTCTCGGTCAGGCCGGGTCCGAGCCAGCCCCGCATCTTCTGGCCGTGCTCCTCGATCACCGTCCTGGTCTGGCCGATGACCGCAGCCTCATCGGCCTTGGTGAGCCCGGTGAGCATCGTCGAGTTGGTGAGCCCGTGGCCCATCAGCTCCCAGTCGAGCTTGCCGACGGCCTCCATGATCCGTGGATAATAGCGGGCGACTTCGGCGTTCAGAGCCACGGTGCCCCGCACGCCGTGCTTGCTCATCACCTCCATCAGGCGCCACAGCCCGACGCGGTTGCCGTAGTCGCGCCGCGAATAGTTGCGCACGTCGGGCGCCGGATTGGACAGCTCGAGATGAAAATGCTCGATATTCGGGACGACCCAGACGGCGACCCGGGCTCCGTTGGGCCAAGTGATCCGGGGCCGATCGACGATCGCCTGGTACGGATAGAGCGAGAACGGGTCGAAGTCCTTCACGGCAGCCTCCCTCGGCACATCGAGGGAGCCTATCCGGCCGAATGCCGGGCTGCAATCGGGGCCGGCACAGACGACGACGGCCCGGGCTAGCCCTGCGGCGTGGTCTTGAGCGGCACTTCCTTGAGCAGCAGGCAGAGGATGAAGCTCAGGAGCGCGATCGCGCCGCCGACACGGAAGACATCCTGGAATGATGCCGTCATCGCGGCGGCGACCGCGCCGTGCAGCGCCGGCGGCGCCAGGCCGAGCGCGGCGGAGCCGGCGCGCAGCAGCTGCAGGCCGGGCTCCTCACCCAAGCCCCCCTGCCCGGCCATCGACGCCAGCAGCCCATTCAGCCGCGCGATCACCACGGCGCTGAACAAGGCGACGCCGAACGCCCCGCCCATCGACCGGAAGAACGAGATCGCCGCCGTGGCACTCCCCATGTCGCGGAACTCGACCTCGTTCTGAATCGCCACCATCATCACCGGGCCGACGAGCCCCATGCCGACGCCGCAGATCGCGATTACCACCGTCGTCGCTTCGATCGAGGTCGCCACCGCCGTCGTCGACAGGAGGAGGAAACTCACGCACGCGACCGCGACGCCCACCACCGGGTAGATCTTGTAGCGTCCGGTCCGCGCCACGCGGCGGCCGGTCATGATGGCCGACAGAGAGATGGCGCAGGTGAGAGGGATCAGCACCAGCCCCGAATCCGCCGCGGCAAGCCCGTAGACCATCTGCAGGAACAGCGGGATCAACACGATCGCGCCGAACATCAGCAGCGAGGTGAGGAAATTGATGCCGTTCGCCACGACGAAGGTCCGGTTGGCGAACAGCCGCGGCGGCAGAATGGGCTCGCTCGCGAACCACTCCTGCGCCATGGCGAGCGCCAAAAAGCCGAGCGCCGCCACCGAGAGGATCGCGATCAGCGGCGACGTCCATGGCACTTCGTTGCCGCCCATGGTGGTGACGAGGAGAATGCAACACACCGCCGCGACGATCAGGATGGCGCCCACATAGTCGATCCGGTGGCGGACGCGGCGAATGGCCAGCCGCGCCAGCGTCCGCTGCGCGATGTAGAGCGCCGCCAGGCCGATCGGCAGGTTGATCCAGAACACCCAGCGCCAGGACAGGTGATCGGCAAATACGCCGCCGACCACCGGACCGACCACCGACGCGACCGTGAACGATGCCGCGATATAGGCCTGGTAGCGGCCACGCTCGCGCGGCGAGATCACGTCGGCGATCACCGCATGGCCCATCGAGATCAGGCCGCCGCCGCCCAGCCCCTGCAGCGCGCGGAATAAGATCAGCTCTCCCATCGTCGTGGCCACGGCGCACAGGATCGAGGTCACGAGGAAGATCGCGATCGCGACCTGGAGCATGATCCGCCGTCCATAGAGATCGGAGAGCTTGCCGTAGATCGGCGTCGTCGCGGTGGACGTCAGGAGATAGGCCGACACCACCCACGAGAGATGCTCGACCCCGTGCAGATCGGACGACATCCGCGGCAACGCCGTGGCGACGATGGTCTGGTCGAGGGCGGCCAGGAAGAATCCCAGCATCAGCCCGACCAGGATCGTGATCGTCTCGCGATGGGTGAAGCGCGGCGGCTCCGCCACCCGCACCTCGGGGCGCGGGAGGGCGGCGTCCAGGGCCGGCAGCGGCGTGGATTCGGGCGGCGACATCGCGGGGGGCAATCTACAGCGCGAGGCGGCGGGTTTGGAGGGCGGCTGTCACATGCCAGGGTTGCGCGGCCGGGTCATTTTCCGGCGTTGACAGCGACGCCGGAACGGGCCGCCGCCTCCGGCGTTTTCAGGACAATGGCGGTTGCGAAGTCGAAGCGGCACGTCCTCCGGCTGGCCCGGGCCCTGGTCCGTACCCTGCCGCCGCCGCCGGGGCCGGAGCGCCGCGGCCGCGTCGTCGCCCGCCGGATCAGGCGCCGGCCGCGCGCCGCGATGTCGGCGCCGCCGCGCCGCGAATCACGCGCTCGGACGGGAACTGGACCCGGACGGTCGTCCCGACATTCGGCTGGCTGGTGATCGTCATGCGGCCGCCGTGCAGGTCGACGAGCGCCTTCGCAATCGAAAGGCCGAGTCCGGCACCTCCGTACTGGGCCGTGGCGACGGCCGCGACCTTCACGAACGGCTGCAGGATGCGCTCGACGTCCTGCGCTGCGATGCCGATGCCGTCGTCGCTCACCGCGATCCAGCAGCCCCCGTCCGCGTCGAGACCGGCGGAAACGTCGACCAGCCCGCCGCGGCGGCCGAACTTGATCGCGTTCGAGAGGAAATTCAGCAGCACCTGCTTGAGCTTGGTCTCGTCGCCTTCGATCTGCGGCAGGTTGCGGGTGAGCGCAGTGGTCAGCCGCAACCCGGCCTCGCTCGCCTGCAGCCGGACCATGTCCACGCATTGCTCGATCACGGCACGCAGGTCGACCGCCGTGCGGCGCAGCTCCATGCGGCGGGCTTCGATCTGCGACACGTCGAGAACGTCACTGATCAAGCCGAGCAGGTGCGTGCCGCTGTTCTGGATGTCGCGGGCGTAGTCGCGATAGTTGCGCGACCCGATCGGCCCGAACAGCTCCATCGCGATCATCTGCGAAAACCCGATGATGGCGTTGAGCGGCGTCCGCAGCTCGTGGCTCATGCGGGCCAGGAACTCGGATTTGGCGGTGTTCGCCGCCTGTGCCTCGATATTGGCGCGGCGCAGGCGATCCTCGGCGAGGCGCTGCGCCGTGACATCCGACAGCGATCCGGCGATGCGGACGGGCCGACCGGACGGGTCGCGCACCGCAAGGCCGCGTACCAGCATCCACAGGGTCGGCTCCGACGGTGCTGTGCGAAGCCGAAACTGGGCGCGGAAGCGCGGCCGCTCACCCGCGAGATGGCGGTCCAGTCGCTCGCGGACCCGCGCCATGTCGTCGGGATGGATCCGCTCGAACCAGACGTCCGGCGAGTCGGCCGCGAGGCTGCCCGGCACTCCCATCATGCCGAGCCAGCGCTGCGAGTAGTAAGCCCGGCCGGTGACGAGGTTCCAATCCCAGAGCCCGTCATTGGCGCCGCGGGCGGCCAGCGCGTAGCGCTCCTCGCTTTCGCGCAACGCCCGTTCGGCGGTGCGACGGCGATGCTCCTCGCGCGCCATTCGCGTCGCGGTCACGGCGGCGAAGTTGATGCCGATCATGCTGACCGGGCCGACGACATGGAGCCAGACGCCCCAGCCGATGAACGCCACGTAAGCCATCGCCATGGCACCGACGGTCGCGGCCGCGGCAACGCCAGTCGCCCGCACGCCGGACATCGCGGCACAGGACGTTCCGACAAGCAGGCCGGCGAAGAGAAGGATCACGATATCGACCAGCTTCGTCGTGTCGTCCCGCCGCAGCGCGTCGCCGCGCAGGATCATGTCAGCGATCGAGGCATAGCGCTCGACGCGCGGCAGCGCCGAGCTGAACGGCGTCACGATCGTGTCGGCGAGGCCGAGCGCCGAGGCGCCGACGAGCACGATACGGTCGCGAAAAATCTGTGGCGGCACCCGCCCCGCCACAACGTCGGCCAGGCTGACGCGGGGAAAGGTTCCCTCCGGGCCGCGGTAATTCACCAGCAGGTGCATAGACTCGTCGGTTGGAATGAACCGATCGCCGAAGCGAAGGCCGCGACCGGTTTCGACCATGACCTCACCCGGTGCGAGCCCCCACCAACGCTGGACCACCGCAAGCGGGAGGGTCGGGAAATAGTCGTCGCCGTAGCGCAGCACGGCGGGGTCGAAGCGAAGCGAGCCGTCGGTGTCGTAGATCACGTTGACCGACGCCAGGCCGGCGGCGGCCTCCGCCACTTCGGGGATCGGCATCAGCACGCCGCTCACCACCGGCATCACCGGCGTCGCGGCACCGGGGACCGCACGGACGATCCGGTAGGCGCTGCGCTGCAACGTCGGCGGCACCGAAGCGTTGGCCAGGATGACATCGGCGGCGCCGGCCGGTGCGCCGAACAGAAAGGCATAGGCCGCGATCACGTTGCCGGAGGCGTGGATCGCCTCGGCGAACGCATGATCGGGCGCCGCGACGTCCAACTGCCGCTGGATCTCGGCCCGCACGGCTTTATGCGCCCCGTCGTCGAGCGCCGTCACAGCTTTCTCGAGGGTGGTGTGCAGACTGGGCGGCAGCGACGCCTGGCTTTCGCTGAACAGAAGATCGAGTGCCACGACCCGGGCCCCGGCTTCATGCAGGCGATTGACGATGTCGGCGAACAGCGCGCGACTGAACGGCGGCCGGCCGAGCCTGGCGATGCTCGGCTCATCCAGCATCACGAGCACGATCTCCGGACCCGGGCGCCGCGGCCCGCGGAGCTGGAACCGCATGTCCAGCGTGTGCAACTCGGCATTGCGGAGCGCCGGCAATTCCGCGAAGAAGCCGAACGCACAGGCGGCGAACAACGTCGCCGCCAGGCAGGCAAGCGCCTCGGGCCGCCTATCCCGCCAGATCCGGATCACGGCCCAGGACGCTTATCTCAGGGCATGGAGGCGCGTTGCCGCATGTCACCCGCGCGCGCCTGCGCCCACACCTCCGGCGGGATCGGGGCCTTGTCCTTAGCGACGGTGGTGCCGTGCCCGGGCTCGAGCAGGACGCGGCCGAGGCCGGCGCCGCGGCTGGTCACCGCGACCGAGCCCTCGCCGACGAACACCTCGGTCTCACCCTTGGCGTTGTATTCGAGCATCCAAGTCGTGGAGCGCACCGCCGCAACGGCCGTCGGGGTCCGAATCTCGAAGGTCGAGGCCGGCGCCATCTTGGTGACAACAGCGCGCGCAACACCGCGCACGAGATCGAGGAAGCCGTGGCGATCATCCCCCTCGACGCGATAGCGGCCGATCTTGATCTCGCTGTTCTCGCCCAAGGTGACCACCGAGCCGTCGACGAACTTGAGCTGCGCGCGCGCACTCGCACCGGTCTTGACGATGTCGCCGACCACCAACGGGGAATCGACCGTCAGTTTTTTCGCCGGTGCCTTGCCTTTGACCACCGACACGTCGCCGACCAGGGCGGTCAGCGTGGCGCCGCTTTTTGCGGCGTTGTCTTCCGCCTGCGCAGGAGAAGCCACGAGCGCGA
Organism: Alphaproteobacteria bacterium; assembly: GCA_036394195.1. Taxonomy (GTDB): domain Bacteria; phylum Pseudomonadota; class Alphaproteobacteria; order CACIAM-22H2; family CACIAM-22H2; genus DATJPD01. Next base: position 24,816 of record DASWFO010000236.1, read on the forward strand.
TGCAGGCCGCGACGGCAAACACGCCGCCGGCAACCTGCCGGCGCAGGGCGATCCATGATCGAGGCCTCATCATCCTTCTCCTTCTCCGGATTTATCGCAGTGGTCCGCTGGCGACGGTTGTAGAAGTTGCGTTTTAAGAAACCGCTAAAAGGCGCTGCAACCGGCGCTTACAACCGCCTCGGAGGACGTTGAAACATCTACGTATTCGGCCCCTGGCCGTAAGCGGATGTCAGCGCTCGTCACAATCGCAGAAAATTGTGCGCCCCCGGCCTCGGGAACCGGCACGAGCGACCCCACGTTCTCCTTACCGTGAGCTTCTTCTATGACCGGGCGGCCGATATCATCCGCCACATCTACGATGCCCGGCTCGAGGGTCCCCCCACCCTGGACCTCGCGTCCTACTTTCCGGCCGGGGAGCGTTTCATTGCCGCGTGGCCGACGCTCTGCGACGAGGCGCGGGCCGTCGCCGCCCGGCTGGGCAACGTGCCGCGCTTCCACGAGATCATGCGGGAGCAGACGGCGATCTCCGACAACGATCACCGCGACTGGCGGATGCTGATCATCAAGGCCTACGGCACGGAGTTCCCACAGAACAAGACGCTTTGTCCGACCCTGGCCAGGCTGGTGGCCGAAGCACCCGAGGTGTTGTCGGCATCGATTTCATTTCTGGCGCCCGGCAAATACATCCCGGCCCATCGCGGCCCGTTCCGCGGCGTGCTGCGGTTCTATCTCGGCCTGTCGGTGCCCTCTCTGGCCGACGGCCGCCCCGCCGCCGTGTTGAAAGTGGCCGGCACCGAACACCGGATCGGCAGCGGCGACTATCTGCTCTGGGACGACACCTTTACGCACGAGGCGTGGAACGCGAGCAACGACGTGCGCAGCGTGCTGCTGCTCGACGTGTGGCGGCGCGACATGCCGGTCGACATGGAGCTGTTCTCGAGGCTCCTGATCGGGCTCGTTCGCGCCGGGATCAGGGTCCGCGGCGCCGCGGACAGCGGCTGACGCCATCCCCGCTTCGCGCTAGGCTGGCCCGCAAACAAAAAGCCAATGGCGGGATCGCCTGAAGGGGAGGCTCATGCATGCCGAGTCTGGAGTGCCGTTGCCGGCGTGATCGCACTCGCTCTCGCGGCGCAGGCCGCTGCCGAAGATTATCCGACCCGGCCGATCCGGCTCATCTGTCCGCAAGCGGTGGGCGGACCCACGGATTTTCTGTCGCGCGTGACCGCCGAGCAGCTCTCGCAGATTTTCGGACAACAGGTCTTGGTCGACAACCGGGCCGGCGCCAGCACGATGATCGGCGCCGAGCTGGTCGCCAAGGCGAAGCCCGACGGATACACCCTGCTGATGGCGACGGTGACGACGTTTGCGCTGAACCCCAGCCTGTTCGCCAAGTTGACCTACGATCCGCTGACGGATTTTGCGCCGGTCTCGTTGGTGGCCCGCACACCGTATTTCCTGATCGTGAGCAACACCGTGCCGGCGCGCGACGTCGGCGAGCTGATCGCGCTCGCCAGGGCGAAACCAGGCGCCCTCAATTACGGCTCGCCGGGGACCGGCACCTCGCCGCATCTGGTCGGCGCGTTGTTCGCCAAGACCGCGGGGATCGACATCCGCCACGTCCCTACAAGGCCCAGGCGGCGGCGGTCGATCTCGAATCCGGCCTGATCCAGCTATCGTTCGACGGCGGCGGACTGCCGCGCATCCAGAACGGCCGGGTGCGCGGGCTCGGCGTGACGACGGCGCAGCGGATCGCCGCAGCCCCCGATATCCCGACCATCGCCGGGCAGGGCTTGCCGGGCTTCGAAGCCAGCCTGTGGACCGGGATCGCGCCCCAGCCGGCACGCCGCAGGCGATCATCGACCGGCTGCATACCGCGATCGCGCGCGCCATGCGCGCACCCGAGGTGCTCCGGCGGATCGAGGCCGCGGGCGGCGAAGCGGTCGGCGGAACGCCCGACGACTTCGCCGGTTTGATCAAATCGGACCAGGCGAAATGGGCCCAGGTCGTGCGGGAGTCGGGCGTCAAGATCGAAGAGTGAACGCTACCGCAATTCGGACGAAGAAAAGCCGCATTTGTAACGTTAGAGAGGGGTCCAGGCGGTGACCTGCTGTAGGCAGGTAGTGCGCTATCGAGGTCGTGCGCGGTTGTCATTTGCGCTCCGCTCCCGCAGCCGATAGAGGAAGAGGGCAAGATGTTTGGACTCTTCAGGAAGAAGCGGCGGGGTGACGGGCCGGCGGACCAGCGCGCCCCGGTCCCTCCCCTCTCGCCCGAGATGAAGGCCCAGCGCGATCGCGAGTTCGCGGAGCGGCTGCAGGAACGGCTGAACGCCCAGACGGGACAACTCGACGGCGGCAAGATCGAGCCCAAGTTCAAGTCGGCGCAAAAGGAAAATCGCCAGGAAAGCCGCCCGGCTCAAAACGCCCCGGCGGCGCCGATCAAGGCGGCGCCGCCGCCGGACAGCCGTCGCGAAGACGCCCGCCCCGCCGCGGCTCCGCGGCCGGAGGTGAAAGGCGTCAACGGCACCGCCCGGCCCAGTCATTCGCCCGCGACCGCCGCGGCCCCACACCCGACGCCCCCGACCGCCGAGCGCGAGGCCAAGCCGCCGCAGCCCATCCCGTCGCTGCCGCTGGTCATGCGCGCCGCCCAGTTCGCGGCCGACAGGCATAAGGCGCAGCGTCGCAAGGGCGCCGCCCGCGAGCCTTACGTGAATCACGTGCTCGAAGTGGCGGCCTTGCTCGCCGAGGCGAGCGACGGAAGAGATCCCGACCTCGTGGTGGCCGGATTGCTGCACGACCTGGTGGAGGAGCAGGGCGTCAGCGCCGACGAGCTGGCCGCGCAGTTCGGTGTCGGCGTGGCGGCGCTCGTGCTCGAACTCACCGACGACAAGACGTTGCCGGCCGCCGAGCGCAGGCGGCTGCAGATCGTCAACTCGCCGCACAAATCGCCGCGGGCGCGAATGGTGAAGATCGCCGACATCGTCAGCAACCTGCGGGCGCTGCGGCAAAGCCCGCCCGCCGACTGGCCGGTGGAGCGGCAACGCGAATACGTCCAATGGGCGCGCGATGTCGTCGGCGGCTGCCGCGGCGTGAACGCGCGGCTCGATCTGGCTTTCGACGACGCGTGTGCCGGGCTGGCGTCCGAGCCGGCCCACGATTTTCACTCACGGGCGTCATCGGGCCTGTAACCAATATCCCGGTTCCGCCGAATTAGGCAGAGAGCCGGCGGCATGAGCACATAAGGCTGCCGCCCTAACCGTCGGCGACGGAGCTGTCCATGTCCAAGCGCCTCTTGGTCCTCATGCTCGCAATCGCGGCGTCCATCGCCGGCGCCGGCGCACGCGCCGCGGACCCGCCGGCGCGCACCGCCACGGCGATCTTCGCCGGCGGCTGCTTCTGGTGCGAGGAGGCGGTGTTCGACAGCGTCAACGGCGTCGTCTCGGTCACCTCCGGCTACACCGGCGGGACGAAGGAGAATCCGACCTATGAAGAAGTATCGGCCGGCGGCACCGGCCACGCCGAATCGGTGCGCGTCGTGTTCGATCCCGCGAAGATCACCTATGAAAACCTGCTCGACCTGTTCTGGCGCAACGTCGATCCGCTGACGGCAAACGCGCAGTTCTGCGATCACGGCAATCAATATCGCTCCGCGATCTTCACCACCGACGACACGCAGAAGCGGCTCGCCGAGGACTCGAAACGGACGATCGAGCGCTCCGGCCGGTTCGATCAGAAGATCGTCACTGAAATCATCCCGGCGTCGAAATTCTGGCCGGCCGAGGAGTATCACCAGAAGTATCACGTCAAGAATCCGGTTCGTTACAACTACTACCGCTATGCCTGCGGACGCGACCGCCGGCTCGAAGAGCTGTGGGGCCCAAAAAAAACCTCGTAGCGCCATCGGACTAGCAAGCCTCGAGGGTCCCCGCGACCCGGCCCGATTTTGACTCATGACAGCCGGACAGGCGTGAGGCTTCGATGGGCGGCCGGCTTACACGAGATGAGCGGTCGCGGTATGAACGAGCAATCGACAGCGCAATGGATCGCCGATCACGGGGCGACCAGACTCTGCGACGTCATCGTTCTGTCACACAACGTGGCGCTGCGCGACAGCGACTCCGCCTTCATCGGCGACCAGGCGAATGACCGCGCCCTCGCCGACGTGCTGGAGCGACTGCGCGCGCAGATGCGCGCCGAGGGCGGCGATCCGTTCGACGGCCTGCCCACCGGGAAGCTCACCAAGGAGCGGCTCGACAACGAGCTCAATCACGGCGCCCCGACGACCAAGGCCCTGCTTCGCCAGGCCATCGAGGAGTTCGCGAACCGTCTGGCCGGCGTCGTGCGCGCGTTCCGACAGCTCGCGGAATGGCGACGCGTCGAGCACCTCGCGATCGGCGGCGGATTCAGCGGCAGCGGGTTCGGCCGTTGCGTCATCGAGCGCGCCGGCGAGATCCTGGCCGACACCGGTCCGCGGCTGCAGCCGATCCATCATCCACCCGACGAAGCCGGGCTGATCGGTGCCGCCTATCTCGTGTGCCGCTGGCCGAGCGAGTGGGACAGCATGCTGGCGGTCGATCTCGGCGGCACCAAGATGCGCGTCGGCCTGCTCGACGTGCGGCCCACGGGAGACGACGCGCGGCTGCGCGCGCGCGTGCTGAAGCGCAACGTCTGGCGGCATCGCAGCGATCGGGCGTCGCGCGAGGCGATTATCGATCGCTTGTGCCGCATGCTGGGCGAGCTCGCCGCCGCCGCCGCGCAAGGCCGCCGTCTGTCGCCGGTCATCGGCGTCGGCTGTCCGGGTGTCCTTCGCGCCGACGGTCACATCATCGCGGGCACGCAGAACCTGCCTGGCAACTGGGAGGACCCGGACTTCAACCTGGCGGAGCGCCTTGCCGCCGGCGTGCCGGAGCTCGCCGGCCAGCGCCCGCGGCCGGTCCTGCACAATGACGCGGTCGTCCAGGGGCTCAGCGAACTGCCCCACATGCAGCACGTAAGCAATTGGGGCATCTTCACAATCGGCACCGGACTGGGGAACGCCTGCTTTTCCTGGCTGTGAGCGGGAAAGGCGCGCAAGCGTCACTTGTCAGTCAGGTGCCGGGGGCATCTCATCGACCGGTCATGGACGCAAACGCTCCGCTGCCCCAGGCCCTGGCTCCGTTCCCGGTCCGCGCGCTGCTCCTCGGCGAGCGGCTGGACACCCGCGGCCTCGAGCGTGGCGACACCATTGCCATGACGCCGCTGACGTTGCGGCTCGGTGAACGCGGAATCGCCTTCCTGTTTCGCTACGGCGTCGCCGTCTTCGCCGGCCTGTCGCCGATCGAGGAGGACGAGATCGTCCGCTCGCTCAAGCCGCGCGTCGTCAATCCGCTCGACACGCCGGAGATCGACCAGATCCAGATCCTGATCAACCCCGACCGCGAAGACCAGGTGGATCCGTCGGGCGGCATCTCGCTTCGCCAGGCGTCGCCGGAGCGTCTTCAGATCGTCGCCAACGTCTTGTCGAAGAGTCTGATCCTGTCGCACTACGAGGCGCGCATCGCCGGCGTGTTCGATCAGATCGAGCCGCTGGCGGATCGGCTGCAACGGACCGGCCGTACCGGCTCGCAGCCGAGCCAGCTGCTTCAGCACATCGGACGCGTTCTGCTGACCCAGCACCGGATGGTCGGCCGCGTCGAACTGGAGGAGAAGCCGGACGTCCTGTGGGATCATCCGGAGCTCGAGCGTCTCTATTCGCGGCTGGAGGACGAGTACGAATTGGCCGAGCGCAGCCACGCGCTCGAACGCAAGCTCGCCCTGATCGGCAAGACGGTCGATACCCTGCTCGATCTCGTGCAGAACCAGCGGAGCGTGCGGCTGGAGTGGTACATCATCGGCCTGATCGGGCTCGAGCTGCTGCTCAGCCTTGGCGACCTCATGCTGCGCTTCGTGATGTAGCCGACGGAGGAGGTGTATGTTGCTCGACGGATCCTGCCACTGCGGGGCGGTGCGCTTCCGCCTGACCTCGCGACATCCCTATCCCTATCAGCGCTGCTATTGCACGATCTGCCGCAAGACCCAGGGCGGCGGCGGTTATGCGATCAATGTCAGCGGCGACGCCGAAACGCTCGAGGTCGACGGGCGCCGGCACATCACCATCTATCGCGCGCGCATCAAGAATCCCGAGGACCGGCGGGCCGAGCAGAGCACGGCGCAGCGTCACTTCTGCAAACGCTGCGGCTCGGCGCTGTGGCTGTTCAGTCCCGAATGGCCGGAGCTCGTGCACCCGTTCGCCTCGGCCATCGACACCGGGCTGCCCGTCCCGCCCGAGCACACCCACCTCATGCTGAAGTTCAAGCCGTCCTGGGTGGAACCCCAGATCGGGCCGCGCGACAAGTGCTTCGACCGCTATCCCGAGGAATCGATCGCCGGTTGGCACGAGCGGCTGGATTTGACCGCCGATAGCGCCGGGCCGGCCGCCAAGCCGCAGCAGTCACGCAAAAATTCCAGCGCCCGTAAGCGCAAGAAAACCAAGGTCTGATCTCGCATAAAGCGGCACTTTGCCCAACGCACGCGGCGGCTGCAGCCGACGCATGGAACGGGTCCGGGGGGTGCCGCGTTGCCGACCTGAGCGTGCCTCTATTTAGGCACGCGCAGTGCGGGGGAAGAAAAGGCCACTCATGGTTACGCGCCGCTGGCTTGCGATTCTTAGCACTTCTTTTGTCCTGCTGCTGTCATCCGCCGCCTGGCCGCATGGCGATGCGGATTGGATCCGGCAAGGCGGCTTCCGGTCCGCCGCCGGTGTCTTCTGTTGCGGCGTCTCGGACTGCAAACGCCTGCCCAAAAGCGCGGTCTCGCTGACCGCGGCGGGCTATGTCATCGAATATCATGGCCATTCCGCGACCGTCCCGTTTGGCAACGTGCTGCCCTCGGATGACGACGATTTCTGGGCCTGCTGGCCGGACGGCTCGACCATGCGCTGCTTCTTCGCGCCGCCGCTGGGCGCTTAAGCGGCGGCGAGAGGCCCGCCCCAGCAAAGCCATCGCGGCGCGCCCGTCGCCGCGCTAGACTGCGCCTATCATGGCAGGAGGCTCGCGCATGGCACTCGGCAATATCGTGCATCTCGAGCACGTCAACGTGCTGATTCCCGATCAGCGGGTGGCGACGATCTTCTATGTCTCGGGTCTCGGCCTGACGCGCGATCCGTTCCTGATGACCGGCACCGACAACATGTGGATCAATGTCGGCCGCAGCCAATTCCATATGCCGACCGGCCGGCCACAGGTGGTCCGGGGCCATGTGGGACTGGTCCTGCCCGACCGCGCGGCGCTTCTGCGGCGGCTCGCCAAGGTCTCGCAAGCGCTCGCCGGCACGCGCTTCGGCTTCACCGAACGGGATCGGTTCGTCGAAGCGGTCTCGCCGTGGGGAAACCGGATCCGCTGCTACGAGCCGGCAGCGGAGTTCGGACCGATCCGCCTCGGCATGCCCTATGTCGAGTTCACCGTGCCGAAGGGAGCGGCCCCCGGCATCGCGCGCTTCTATCGTGAATTGCTCGAGACGCCGGTGGACATGGTCGAGGACAAGTCCGGCCGCGCCGCGCGCGTCACGGTCGGTCAGAACCAGTCCTTCCTGTTCCGCGAGAGCGACGGCGAACTGCCGGCGTATGACGGCCATCACGTGCAGATCTACATCAAGGACTTCGCGGCCGCTCAGACCCGGCTCGAGAAACGCGGCCTCGTCACGGAGCTCAGCAACGAGCATCAGTTCCGGTTCACCGACATCGTCGACCTCGACACCAAACAGACGCTGTTCGTGGTCGAGCACGAAATCCGCAGCACGCAAAATCCGCTCTACGCCCGGCCCCTCGTCAATCGCAATCCCGACCAGACGAACATGGCCTACGTGCCGGGGGCGGACGCCATGGCGTGGGAGCTCGCCGGCGCCAAGTAGCGCCGCTTTACGACTGGGCGGCGCCGATCGTGTCCGCCACGTAGGCGCCGCGATCGCCCAGCGGTTGCGGGTCCTCGGTGGTGGTGTCGCGCGCGGTCTGATGCTCCATCTCGGCATCGAGCTCAGCGCCCAGCAGGATGGCGATGCACGAGATCCAGATCCAGGTCATGAACACGATGACCGCGCCCAGCGACCCATAGGTCTTGCTGTAGGTGGCGAAGCTCGACGCATACCACGAGAACAGCATGGATGCGCCCAGCCACAGCAGCGAGGCCGCCACGCTGCCCCAGCTCAGCCAGCGCCACCGCGCGGTCTCCCGGCTCGGCCCATAACGATAAAGGAACGCGATTCCAAACGAGACGAGGACCAAAAGCACCGGCCAGCGCAGAACTTTCACCAGCCACGCGGTCTCCTCGTGCAGCCCGAGATAGGTCCCCAGCCGGTCGACGGCGACCGGCACGACGGCGACGAGGATCAGCACCACCACCCCGCTGATCATCGCCGCCAATGTGAACGCGAGCGAGACGGCGTTGAGCTTGAGGAAGCCGCGCTTCTCCTTCTCGTGATAGACGATGTTCAGCGCGTCGAACATCGCCTTGATGCCGGAGTTGGCGCTCCACAGCGACAACCCGAAGCTGACCAGGAACGTCGTGCCAAGGGTCGATCGCGGCTGCGACATGAGATGTTGCATTTCATCGCCGATCACGTCGATCACGCCGGCCGGCAGAACCCCGGACAACGAATTCAGCACGCTGGAAATCGTATTGGGATCGGCGATCAGCCCGTAGACCGAGACGAACGCCGCCAGCCCCGGGAAGATGGCCAGGATGGCGTAAAAGGTGACGCCGGCCGCGATCTCGACGATGCGATCGTTCGAGATGTTGCGATACACGCGCACCAGGATGTCTTTCCAGCCCTTGAGCGGGATCTCCGATGGCGTCTTCGCCAGCCGGCCGCGCGCGCGTTCGTGGCGCGAGGTGGCTTGCGGCGGAACCTCGCCGCGGGCCGACAATCGGCGGCGCGCCGCCTCCTGATAGCGCCGCCGGCCGAATCCGGAGGCCAGCAGCAGGGCGGTCAGGCCGGCGGCCGCCCAGGCCGGGGGGCGCGCCTCACGCGCTCGCAGCCGCGGCTCGATGTTGTCGTGGGCCCCGCCGAACGGCATCGCGGACCGGCGCTATCGACCCGGCGTGTGCGAATGCTCCTGCGGCGAGCCGGTCCGTCCACTGCCCTCACGCCCGAGCTCGGCGCGAACCGTTCCCGCCGGAAAGCCCTCTCCCTCGGCCGCATGACTGGCCGTCTCGGCAACGTGCGACGCCTGCTCCTTGGCCGTCTCGGCAACCTGCGCGACGCTGTCCTTGGCGGCTTCATACGCCTGCTCGGCGACCCGTCGTGCCTTGCGCGCTTGTTCGTCGGCCGCCGCGCGCGCCCGGCGCTTGATCTCGTCGCTGGTCTCGCCCAGAACCCGGTTCTCGGCCTCGGTCGCCGGCAGGGCCGCACCGAGGACGGCGCCGATAGCAACGCCCAGCCCGGCCGCGACCAGCGGCTGTTCCTGGAACAGATGCCAGATGGTCGTGCCGGCGCGGCGGCCGACATCGCTGGCCGTCCAGCCGGCATTCCACGCCGCATCGGCGGCGCGGTGGCCGATATCAGAGGCCGTGTCGGCCACCGTCCCCGCGGTCTCGCCCGCCGCCCGCCGCATGCTGTCGGCTGTCTCGCGGAGGCTCTCCGACGTCGCCGCCGCAAAGTCCTTGACGGCCCCCGTCGCCGCCCCGGCGGCGGCTTGCGCGCCGGAGGTCATGTCGCGCGCGGCATCCGACATGGAGGAGCGCGCCCGCGCGGCGACATCGCCGGCGCGGGACGCCGCGTCCGAAAGCGCCGACCTGCCGCTGTCGGACAAGTCGCTCGCCGCCGAGCCGGCTCGCCACGCCGCGCCCGACATCGCGGACTTGCCGCGATCGGCCAGATCGGTCGCCGCCGAGCCGGTCCGCCACGCCGCGTCCGCCGCGGTCTCGGAGACGGTGCCGCTGACGCCCGCCGCATAGCTGGCCGCCCGCTCCGTGGCCCGCTCGGCGGCGCGGCCGAGACCGGTCGCCGACCCGGCGGCCGCACCGTTGCCGCGCCGGTCCGACAGCATCAGCCAGGCCAGGCCCGCTCCGATCACGGTGCAGGCCAGCGGATTGTTGCGCACCTGCCGGCCGAGCGTGCGCACCAAGTCGCCGCCGACGCCGACGCCCGCGAAGTCCATCACCTGGTCGACCACTTCGCCAGGGGTGATGCGGCCGCGCAGCTCGTCGAGGAGCTCCGACACGCGGGCGCGCGAACTCTCGGCCTCGTATTCGAGCCGGTCAACGGAGGATGTCATCGGGAGGTCACCTGATATTTGGCGACGGCGGCGTCGCGCTGGAGTTGCTCAACGGTTTTTTTCGGCGCGAGCTTGTCGCCCTTGAGCCGCGACACGCCGAGCGCGAAGAGAGCCACCGCGATCAGCAGCACCACGACGCCGACCAGCGTCGCCGCGGCGGCCGGGGTGAAGCCGCCTTGATCGACCAGGGCCGCAATCACCGCTTCGAGGAGGATGACCAGCGCCGCCATCGCCAGGATCGCGCCGCCGACGATGAGCCCCAACCCAACGCCGACGAGGCTGATCTTTTCGGATATCTCGGCGCGGGCGAGGCGCACCTCCCGGCGCAACAGGGCGGTGAATTCCTTCATCAACTCGACGAGAATGTCAGGGACGCCGCGGTTCGGAATCGTGGTCATCACGCTCTCCCTCTATTTCGGCATGCTGGGGCCGGCGGCACCCGGATTGACGCCACCCGTCGGCGTTCCGCCGCTGGGAACGCCGTACATCGTTCCGCCGGTCGCCCCCGGCTCATATGGCGCCGCACCGAATTCGCCGGTATATCCGCCGCGCGCTCCGCTGGATGAGCCGCCGCGGGGGCCGGTCTCGGCCGAGCTCTTGAGGAAGCGCGAGAGAACGAACCCCGCCAGCACGGCACCGCCGAAAAACGCCACCGGCTGGCGGCGCGCGAAATCGCTCACCTCGTCGATGAGCTCGCCGACGCTGCGCTCGCGGATCGCCGACGAGACCCGCTCGATGCCCGCCGCCGCCTGGTGAACGTACCGGCTGGCCTCGGGCGGCAGATCCTTGTCGAGCTGATCGGCCGCCTGATGGACCGCCCGCGCCACGCCACCCAGCCGGTCCGCACCCGCCTGCTTCTGCTCCTCGGCCAGATCGCGCGCCCGCTCCTTCATCGGTCGGGCGAGGTCCGAGGCGGCCGCCGCCGCCTGATCGCGCACCTGGCCGGCCACTTCGCTGGCCCGGTCGGCCAGGGTCGAGACGCGCTCCCTCAAGTTTTCCGTCGCAGCGCCGAGATCGGAGCCGCTCTGATGCTCGCTCGTTGCCGTGTCCGTGGGAGATGCCATGATCGTCCTTGCCTCCCTGTGCGTGGCGCCTGCGGCCTAAAGCCGCAGCCAAGCGCCGAAATTGGCGGTCCTCACAAAAACACGGCGGCGCAATTTGAGTTCCGTTAGCGCGGCAAAACGGCGCACGCGGACTACTTTTGCGCGCTGTCCGCCGGCGGCGGTCCGCCCGGCCACGACATGATCGGCACCGAGCTGATACTGTTCTTGGGACTGCCTTCGATCACCCGGTTGCTATAGGCGACGTAGACCAGCACGTTGCGCTGCCGGTCGAAGAACCGCGCGACCTGCAGCGTCTTGAAGATGAGGCTCCGGCGCTCGTCGAAGACCCGTTCGCCGTCCTCGAGCCGGCCCGCGATCTGGATCGGAGCGATCTGGCGGCAGGCAATCGCGACATCGCTGGTGTCTTCGGCCACGCCGATGGCGCCCTTCAGGCCGCCGGTCTGGGCCCGGCTGATGTGGCAGGCGACGCCGTGAACCTTGGGATCATCGAAGCCGTCGATAACGATCTTGTCGTTCGGGCCGAGCAAATGAAATTTCGTGCTGACGACGCCGGTGGTCCCACGATCGGGTCGCCCGAACAGCCACCAGCCGAACAACAGGACGGCCACGGCGACGAGCCCCCAGAGGATCGGGCTCGACCGCATCGATGTCATGGCGCGGCTCCGCTGGAGCGCTGGGCGCCGGCGCGACCGCGCCTCGCCAACGATGCCTGTTGCATGCGCTCACAACGCGGCCCATCCAGGCTCGTTCCCGCCGGCCGCGCCGCCGCCGTGACGGAACCGTGACCAGCCATTTTTTGACATGCTGAACCTTCTGAGCCCCGAAGGGCGCCCGGTGTAGCGTGGTCTCAACGAAAAGAAGATGGGTAGCGGGCTGGAATGGGTCGCGCGCTGACACCGTTCGTCTCGGGTCGGACATTTCTGCTGCTGATGGCCGGGGCCACGATCGGTCCCCTGATCCTCGCCGTGCTTTACCAGCACGCCGACGGATTGGCGCAGAGCTGCGCCGGAACCGCGATCCAGATCCTGACGCTGGTCGCGGCGCCGCACGTGCTGACGACGCTCTATCTCGTCGTCGACCGCCGGGATCTCGCCGGTGTCCGGCGCCCGGCAATGACGATCTATGCGATACCGGCGGCGCTGATCGTCCTCAATTACGCGATTCTGCTCGCCGCACCGCCGTGGGCCGTGCTCGCCTACATGCTGTTCTACGTTCACTTCAGCATGTGGCATTTCGGGCGGCAGAACCTCGGCGTCGTGACATTCGCCACCCGGATCGCCAACCGCCGGCCCATGGACGCGTTCGAGCGCCGAACCATCATGGCCGGGATCATCGCCGGCGTGCTCGGCGGCTATCACATGTTCGCACCCGGGCTGATGCTCCATCCGGATGCCTGGCCGCTCGATGCGGCTGTCATCGACCCGATATTCTCGCGCGGCTGGTACGGCGGGATCGCGATCTACACGATCCTCATGCCGCTGACCGTGATCCATGTGCTGCGGCATGCCGATCGCTATGATCGGCTGTCGCTGCCGCTTTATCTCGGCTGCGTATTTTTCTTCCTGCCGGCCTACATCTCCGACCATCCGCTGTTCCTGCTGGTGAGCTGGTCGGTGGCGCACGGCGTCCAGTATCTGGTCTTCCTCGCCTTTCACGCCGCCGGCAAGGCGCAAGGGCGGCTGGGCCTCAAGGCGGTCATCCCGTTCGGTCTCTTCCTGCTGTGCCTCACCGCCGGCGCCGCCCTGTGGCGCTACACGATGGCGGTTCAGGACACGGGCGATGCCAACCTGATCAGGATCATGCTGGCGACCACCAATGCGCTGACGCTGGCGCATTACTGGATCGACGCGTTTCTCTGGAAATTCGCCAATCCGGAGCGCCGCGCCTGGTTGGCGCAGAACTACCGGTTCCTGGCCGGACAGGCCAAAAAACCGCCGGCCGCGGCCATGGCCGCCGGCGACTGATCGACCTTGACGATTATGATTTTCGCGTCGCTCGAACGGCGGCGAATTTCGTGTGCAGCAACTCGAGGACGCGGGCGGGCCGAAGACGCGAGACGCGAAATCCCAGCCGCCGCGCCGGCTCGCGAGCGAACGCCTCGGCATCGGAGAGCATCCGGTGGAGCGCCCGCACATCCTTGATGGCGAGTTCGATAATCAGCCACAGCAGGCCGGTGACGAACAGCGCCAGCATCACAAGTTCAGGGAAAGGAAACAGCGTGCTCACGGTCGACTCCCGGGGGGTTCTCCCTGCAGAGGTAAATACGTTAAGCGGAATTCCCTAAAATGCATGTGATCGGCGTCACACGCCGGCAGCCATCCAAGCCCAGGCGGCCCACAAACGCCTAAGTATCTGGGAGCATTTATGTTTCCAGAATGTCAGGCAGCCGCCGGGGGCTTCCCGCTTGCCCGCGAACGGGCCCGGCTCTATATCTCCCGCCCCCATGGATCGCTCAGCCGCAATCCCCGCCCCTCTCGCCGCCTATCTGGCGCCGGGGCGCTACATCGATAGCGACCATCCGGCGGTCGTCGCATTCGCGGCGCGGGTCGCCGGCGGGCTCCCGGCGCGCGAGGCGGCGGTGAAGCTCTATTACGCGGTGCGCGACGAGATCCTGTACGATCCCTATCGCGCCTTCGACGAAGAGGCGACGTATCGCGCCTCCGCCGTGCTCGCCGAGAAGCGCGGCTATTGCGTCGGCAAGGCGGCGCTGCTCGCCGCCGCGGCGCGGGCCGCCGGCATTCCGTCGCGCATCGGCTTCGCTGACGTCCGTAACCATCTGGCCACCCCGCGTCTGCGCGCCCTGATCGGCACCGATGTCTTCATCTACCACGGCATCACCGAGCTCTGGCTGGGCGACCGCTGGGTGAAGGCGACGCCGACCTTCAATCTCGGCCTGTGCGAAAAATTCCATATCCGCCCGCTGGATTTTGACGGCGCCGCGGATGCCATCCTGCACCCGTATGATCGCAACGGGCGGCAGCACATGGAGTATGTCCGCCAGCGCGGCACCTATGCCGACGTCCCGCTCGATATTCTCATGCCCGAGATGCTGAGCACCTATCCGGCGCTCACGGCGCTCGCCAAGGACGCGCGAGGCGATTTCGCCAAAGAGGCCCAGGAGCTCGGCTGAGGCCGGCCGACGGGCGCGTCAGCCGACGCGGATCAGCAGCTTGCCGATGTCGCGGCCAGCCTCCATGCGGTCGTGCGCGGCCGCCGCTTTCTCGAACGGGAAGACCTCGGCGATCTGGTGGATCAGCTTGCGCTCGTCGAGGGCGCGGTTGATATCATGGGCAGCCGCGTCGCGGGCGGCCTGCGGGATCTCGTAAACGATCAGCGTATGCAGCGTGAGATCCTTCGCCAGCATCTGCGCGAAGGGCAGCTTCGGGTCGGCCACCGCGTCGCTCGAATAGGCGGAGATGACGCCGTTCGGACGCAGCACCTCCACGTCGGTGTCGATATTGGCGCCCAGCGCCACTTCGACGATGCGGTCGATCGACAGAGCGGCGCCCGTGACCTGCGCGATGCGCTCCGCCACCGGCTCACTCCTGTAGTTGATGACGTGGTCGGCGCCCGCCTTCTTGGCCTGGGCCGCCTGCGCGTCGCGGCTGACGGTGGCGATCACCGTCCGCGCACGCCCGAGCTTGGCCAGCTGGACCGCATAGAATCCGACCGCGCCGGCGCCGCCCTGCACCAGTACGTTCTGGCCGGCGAACTCACCGTCCGCATAAAGCGCCCGGTGCGCCGTCATGGCCGGAATGGCAAGGCAGGCGCCTTCCTCGAAGCTCACAGGGTCGGGCAGCCTCACCGCGCGCTCTTGCGGCACGGTCGTGTACTCGGCCAGGCTTCCGAAGGGCCGGCCGCGTTGCGCCATGTAGAGCCAGACCCGCTCGCCGACGCGCCGGCCGGCGACACCCGGTCCGAGCTTGTCGATGACGCCCGACCCGTCCTGATGCGGGATGATGCGCGGGTAAGCCATCGGCCGCCCGCGCCAGCCGCTGCGTGCTTTTGTGTCCGACGGGTTGACCGCGCTCACCATGACCTTGACGCGCACCTCGCCCGGACCGGGCTCCGGGGTCGGCATCTCGCCGAACTGCAGAACCTCTCGGGCCGGACCCGTGCGCTCGTACCAGCAAGCTTTCATGGCGTTTCTCCCCTGGAGCGGACGGCGGAAGCTTAACAGACGGGCGGAGGCGACGCACAGGCTCAGCCCTCTAGGGGAACTCCCGCCGCAAGTTAGGGATTCGCCCCGATGCCAAATGCGCCGAACGTCCCATACAGTGCTACCTCTCGCCCGCGGCCCCGCGGGCGTTGTCGAAAGTCTGATATGCCCACCACCCTTCCGCGCGCTGCCCGTCCGATCTCCGGCCCGGGATTCGCCCGGCGCCTGATGCACGGCTGCGTCTATCTGTTCGCCGCCGTCCTCGGCCTGTCGGTCGGTCCGACGCTGTTCATGGTCAGCGACCGCGCGACCGCGCTGCGCTGGGCCAATTTCGTCCTCGACCTGGTCGGCGGGCGCTAAGCATCCTCTCATGGGGACGCGCCGCCCGCTTGTGGCGGCGGTCGAAGCGTTTCGGCTATAGTCCGAACAGCAAGCGCCGTCCGGCGCCAAAAATCTTTGGGGGAGACGCATGGCGACGATCACGGCGACGGCCGACGACTACACTCCGCGCGAGCGCAAATTCGTCACCTGGTCGGCGCTTCTCGGCTACGCGTTCGACTTCTACGACCTGATCATCATGGCGTTCCTGCTGACGCAGATTCAGCGGTCGCTCGGCATGACGTTGACGCAGACCGGGATGATCGTGTCGATGACGCTGACCGGCTCGGTGCTCGGCGGCATCGGCATTGGCTGGCTCGGCGACAAGATTGGCCGGAAGAACGCGCTGCTCGTGAGCCTCGGCCTGCTCGCCGCCGGCTCGATCCTGTCGGCCTTCGCCTGGGATTTCACCTCGCTCCTCCTCTTTCGCATCATCACCGGCATCGGCGTCGGCGGTGAGTGGGGAGCCGGCATGGTGCTGCTGAACGAGGTCTGGCGCAGCCACGGCCGCGGCTTCGGATCGGGCGTCGTGCAGGCCATGTCGGCTGCCGGGACCGCGATTGCGGTCCTTGTCGCGACGTTCGCGCTGACGAATCTCAGCGAAGATCAATCCTGGCGCGCCGCCATGCTGTTCGGCGGAATTCCGGTGTTCCTGATGATCTTCGTGCGCGCGAAGATGCCGGAATCCAAGCTGTGGACCGAATACGACGGCCTGCGCAAAGCCGGCCGTCTACCGCCCGAAAAGCGCGCCGAAAGAACGGCCCTGCTCGAGATCTTCCGCGGCGCCTCGCTCCGCTACTTCGTCGTCGGCGCCTTGATGTGCGGCGCCTATGTCATCTCGTATCAGTCGATCAGCATCTTCATGCCGACGCTGATGATCCGCGACCTCCACGCCAACCCTGTTGTCGTGCGCGAGGTGACGCTGATCTGGTGCCTGTTCTCGGCGAGCGGAATGCTGGTCGCCGGGTATTTCAGCGACCGCGGCGGGCGCAAGGGCGCCATTCTCGGTTCGACCTGTGTGTGCATCATCGCGTTCCTGGCCTTCTATCTGTTCGGCCGGGCCGATTATCCGGGATCGGTGTTCGCCTGGTCGCTGTTCTGGTGCTACGCCCTATGGGGTCTCGGCCAAGGGTCGATCGGCGTGTTCGGGCCGTGGTATTCCGAGCTCTTCCCCGTCGAGCTCCGGTCGACCGGAACCTCGGTCACCTTCACCGCCGGCCGCCTGATCGGGAGCGTCATGCCCGCTCTCGTCCCGAAGATCGCGGAGTCCACCGGCCTGTTCAACGCCATGATGTTCGGCGTCATCGGTGCCGCGCTAAGCTTGGTCTTCGCGCTGTTCCTGCCGGAGACCGCGGGACGCAAATTCGCCGTGATCGAGGGCAAGGAGCACGGCTGAACGCAGGACGTTGCATCCACGTGATGCCCGACCATCTGGCGCGGCGCAACATGGAGCTGTTCGCCGACGAGGTGATGCCGAAACTGCGGTGAGCGTCAGGAGGAGACGGATTGCGGGACGACCGCCAGGATCGCCTCCGACAGCTCCGCCGCCGTGAACGGCTTGCGCAGCAACCGCCCGGTGTAGAAATCCGGCAGGATGCTGATGTCCGCGTAGCCGGTCATCAGCAGGACCGACAGCTGCGGCCGCATCGCCCGTGCCTCGTCCGCGGTCGCGGCACCGTCGAGAACCGGCATCGCGAAATCGATGAGCGCCATATCGACGCGGGCACCCTCGGCGAGCTTGGTCAACGCCTCCTCGCCGCTATCGGCCACGACGACATCGGCACTCATCTGCGCCAGCATGTCCGCGATCACTTCACGGACCTCGACATCGTCGTCGACGAGCAGAATCGAGATGCCGGTCAAGGGCTCGGGCGGCTCAGCCTCGCTGGGGACCTCGGCGTGTGCCACCTCATGCGCGGGCGTGGCGCGCGGCAGGTAGATTTCCACCACGGTGCCCTGTCCGGGCGCGCTCTCGATACGCACGCCGCCGCCAAGCTGCTTGGCGATGCCCAGGACCTGCGACAGGCCGAGACCCGATCCTTCGCCGGGGGGCTTGGTCGTGAAGAACGGGTCGAAGGCGCGCGCCAGGATTTCCGGCGCCATGCCGACCCCGGTGTCGATGACGCGCAGCGTCACGTAGTCCCCCGGCGGCGGATCCTCCTCGCGCCGGGCCGCCGTTATCGTTGCGTTCGCGGTTTCGATGACCACCGTACCGCCCGACGTCATGGCATCGCGTGCGTTGATGGCAAGGTTGAGGACGATCATCTCGAGCTGGGTGGCGTCGGCCATCGCAAGCGACAAATTATGACCGAGCTTGCGCTCGATCCGGACCTTGCCGCCCAACGTGCTGCTCAACAGACCGATCATGCCGTCGACGAGCCCATTCAGGTCGAGCGGACGCGGCTGCAGGTGCTGGCGGCGCGAAAACGCGAGGAGCTGGCGCGTCAGGCGGGCGCCCCGCTCGGCGGCGCTCATCGCGCGGTCGGCGAATCGCAAAGCGTCCGTCCCCGCCAAACGGCGCTGCAGCAGCTCGAGATTACCAAGGATGCCGGTCAGGAGATTGTTGAAATCGTGCGCGATGCCGCCGGTGAGCCGCCCGACCGCCTCCATCTTCTGGGCCTGCCGAAGCTGCTCTTCGGCCTGCGCGCGCTCGGCGATTTCCGCCCGCAGCCGCTCGTTCGCGGCCGCCAGCTCCGCGGTGCGCTCCGCCACCCGGCTTTCGAGCGTCGCGTTGAGCTCCTGGAGCGCGGTCTCGCGCCGCAGCAGCGTCATGCTCGTGCGGCGGAGCGCAAACCCCGCCCGATCGACTTCGATCAGACCGGTATCGATATCGCCGAGCGGCTCGCGGCGGCGCAATCTCTCCGCGGCGATGACGACCTGCTCCACCGGCCGCGCGATGCCGCGCGCCACCGACAGCGCAATCATGATGCCGAACGACAGGAGGCCGAGGCCAATGGCCGCCGCCCAGATCAGCGGCGCGCGAGCCGCCCGGGTAAAGTCGGCGACCGGCATGCCAATCGCGAACGTCCACGGATAGACGGGCGAGCGGCTGAAGGCGGCCATGGTCCTGATCCCCTCGAGGCTAACCACTTCGCCCATGCCCTCCCTCGCCTGGGTGATCAACTTCCGCAGATCAGCCGTCGCCTCCATTCCGACGAAGCGGGCGGCATCGCCCGTGCGCGCCACCACGGTTCCATCCTGGTCGACGATCGTGCCGATCCAGCTCGAGGGAAGGTGCTGGTCGCGGAGGATCCCGTCCAAGCTGTCGGCCTTGATGACGACGGCCAGGTGGTACGCAAGCGTGTCATCGCGCAGCAGCGGGTGCGTCAGTACGAAAATCGGCTGATGCGGCAATTGGCCGGTGATCAGGTTCGACAGCCGGACCCTGGTTTCCGGCATGGCGGCCCAACGGATGCCGTTCTGCTCCGGATGAACCGCCGGCAATGAGGTGCCACGGGGCACCGAGGTGTTCACCACTTGCTGATAATTGGGATCGAGGAGCACGAGCCAGAGGCCGTCGGTGCGGATGGCCGCTCGAGCCTGACGATCGAACGCCTCCAGGTTACCGGCCTCCAGATAAGGCGAGGTGGCCAGCGCCTCGAGCAGCGTCTGCGCCTGTCCGATCTGCCGATCGACGACCAGCGCCAGGGCGCGCGCCGTTTCCAGAAGCTGCTGTTCCGCGATGGCGCGCTGATGCCTGTACGCGTCGTTCACCAACAGCGCCGTCGTCAGCGCCGCCGGCCCCGCCACGGCAAGGACCAGCAGCACGAGCCGCATGCGGATCGAATTGAAGATCTGGGACAGCTTATGCAAATCCGGCGGGTGCCCTCTCCCAAGCTGCACCCCGACCGTGCATGTCAGCGAGCTGAAACGACCGGCCACATCCTAGTCAGATTTTTTTTATTTTGAACAGCGAGCATTTCGCGGCGCGCGCCGGCCGCTACGGCGCTACCACACCAGCCGGCGGCGATAGATCGACCGTCCGTCAGAGGAACAGGGCGGCGTAGACGACGTACAGCCAGCTGAGAATCCCGTGAATGATCGCCCACAGGATCGAGTGGTTGTTCGTGTAGGAGATGGCGATCGCCAGGGCCGAGCCGAAGCTCGCCCCATACTTCGCACCCTCCACCCGGATGCTGTAAGCCCGCCCACCGTTCATGTGCGCCTCCGTCTGCCCCGGGGCGACCATACCACGCCGGCCGAGCGGCGTTGACGGGCCGGACAAGCCCATGCAGGCTGTGCGCAACGAGGTCCGGGAGGGACGGGATAGATGGACAAGCCACGATCGTTCCCGCTGAACGCCTGGTATGTGGCCGCCTGGGATCACGAGATCGATCGCCAGCTGTGTGCCCGGACGATCTGCGGCAAGCGGCTCGTGATGTATCGCACCAGCCGCGGCGACGTTGCAGCACTCGCGGACGCCTGTTGGCACCGGCTGGCGCCGCTGTCCAAAGGCTGGCTCGAGGACGACGAAGTCGTGTGCGGATATCACGGGCTGAAGTTCGACGCGCACGGCCGCTGCACGCATATGCCGTCCGAGGCAACGGTCAATCCTTCGGCCGCTGTCCGCGCTTTCCCCGTGGCACTGAAACACGGCTTCGTCTGGGTGTGGATGGGCGACGGTGCGGCGGCCGACCCGGCGGCGATCCCGGACATGCATTGGGTGAACGATCCGGGATGGGCTGGCGAGGGCAGCACCACCCACGTCGCCTGCAATTATCGGCTTCTCATCGAGAACCTGATGGACCTGACGCACGAGACTTACGTGCATCGCACGTCGATCGGCCACAGCGCCATCACCAACGCGCCGTTCGAGGTCGTGCATGGCGAACGCACGGTGCAGATGAAGCGCTGGATGCTGGATATCGACCCCCCGCCCTTCTGGTCCTTCCAGCTCGGCAGGCCCGGCCGGGTCGACCGCTGGCAGATCATCAATTTCGAGCCGCCGGCGGCCATCGTGCTCGATGTTGGCGTCGCGCTCGCCGGCACCGGCGCGCCGCAGGGCGATCGCGCTCAGGGCGTCACCGGCCGCGTGTGCCACTTCATCACCCCGGAAACCGAGAGCAGCTCCCATTTCTTCTGGATCGTCCGCCGCAACTACGAACTGGACGATGCAAAGCTGACGATCGAGACGCGTGAGCGAAATGCCGCCATCGTCGCCGAGGACGTGAGCATGCTGACGGCACAACAGCGGACGATGGAGGAGAACCCGAACGCAGTTCTGTCGAATCTCAACATCGACGGCGGCGCCGTCTGGGCGCGTCGCCTCATCGACCGGATGATCCAGGCGGAGCTCGCGGCGGCCGGCGCGCGCGCCGCAGAGTGATCCGCAGCGCCGATCAATCAGGAGCCTCTTGCATCACCATGACGTCCCGTACGACACCGCCCTTTCGCGCCGATCACGTCGGCAGCCTTTTGCGGCCGCCCTCCCTGCTGGAGGCCCGCGAACGCCGCAAGCGGGGCGAGATTCCGGCCGCCGAGCTGACCCGCATCGAGGACCAGGCGATCCGCGAAGCCGTGAAGATGCAGGAGGACATCGGGCTCAAGGTTGCGAGCGACGGCGAATTCCGCCGCACGCTGTGGCATGTCGATTTCCTATCGTCGTTCGCGAACGTCGCGGTCGTTCCCGGCAAGATTAAGGTAAAGTTCCACACCCATGACGGCGACGTCGACCGCACGCCGTCGGCGCTCGCGGTCACCGGCAAGCTCGGCCGGCCGCGCCCCATCTTCGTGGAGCATTTCAAGTTCCTGAAATCGGTAACCCGGGCCGTCCCGAAGCTCACCATCCCCTCGCCCGCCATCCTGCATTTCCGCGGCGGCCGGGAAGGGATCGACCGCAGCGCCTACCCCGACATGGACGGGTTCTATGCCGACCTGGCCCGGGTCTATCGCGAAGAGGTCAAGGACCTCGCCGAGGCCGGCTGTCGCTATCTGCAGATCGACGAGACCAATTTCGCCTATCTCTGCGACACCAAGCTGCGCGACGAGGTGAAGAAGATCGGCGAGGATCCAGACGAGCTTCCCCACACCTACGCGAAGCTGATCAACGGCGTCATAGCCGGCCGGCCGCCC
Source organism: Alphaproteobacteria bacterium (assembly GCA_036394195.1). Lineage (GTDB taxonomy): Bacteria > Pseudomonadota > Alphaproteobacteria > CACIAM-22H2 > CACIAM-22H2 > DATJPD01. The sequence goes on from DASWFO010000236.1 coordinate 46,773, forward strand.
GATATGACGGTCTGCATGCATATCTGCCGCGGCAATTTCGAGGGCGCCTGGCTGGCCGAGGGCGGCTACGAGCCGGTGGCCGAGGTGCTGTTCAACGAGATCGGCGTCAGCGGCTATTTCCTGGAATACGACACCGCGCGCGCCGGCGGCTTCGAGCCGCTGCGCTTCGTACCGAAGGGAAAGACCGTGGTGTTGGGCCTCGTCACCACGAAGAGCGGAAAGCTCGAAACCAAAGACGAGCTCAAGCGGCGCATCGACGAGGCGGCGCGCTACGTGCCGCTGGAGCAGCTGGCGTTGTCGCCGCAATGCGGCTTTGCCAGCGGCGAGCGCGGGAACAAGCTCTCGGTCGACGAGGAGATCAAGAAGCTTCGCCTGGTGGCCGAGACCGCGCGCGAGGTGTGGGGGAGCGCCTGACGGAGCCGCGCGTTGGCGGACCGCAGCCGACTCAGCGGCCCAAGCTCCGCTCCACAGCGGAGGGTGAATTTTCGGCGTATTCGAGCTCCGGCGGCGAGAGCCAGTGCGCCAGTCCGATGATCTCGGCGCCGATCACAAAGAGAAGCATCACCACGCCAATCAGTTTGTTCATCTCGATTGAATCCATACTGGTGGGCGACAGCGCGCCGATTCATACCCCCGACCAGTAAAGATTCAGTTGCAGCCGCGCAGCCTTGTACCGCGACATTGCAGCCTTGTACCGCGACATTAAGGTTAAATTGCGGCTAGAGACAATTACGCAAAAATACGGAGCGCTGCGTCGCCGCCTGCATCATCATGCCCGTGTCGCCGCCGGCGAGAATCATCCGCATGCCCATCGCGATGAAACGGCGCATCAGGTCTTCGTTATAAACGCCGCCCATGCCGGGGAACTTGCCGTGCTTCTGGCACGCCGCGATGACCCGCTCATAAGCCCCCACGATGCGCGGATTGGCGAAATCCCCGGGAATGCCCATCTCCATCGCCAAGTCGTTGGTGCCGATCAATACCGCATCGACGCCCGGTACGGCGGCGATCGCGTCGACGTTTTCGACCGCCTGCGGTGTCTCGACCATCACCGTGATGAGCGTCGCCGCATTCAGCGTGCTGGTGAGCTCGCCGATCTTCATCGCCTTGAAATCCACCTGCGGAAGCGACCCGGCCACGGAGCGGTGACCCGCCGGCGGATACCGCAAGTGATCCACGACCTCGCGCGCCTCCTCGTCCGTGTCGACATGCGGCATGACGATGCCGAGCGCGCCCCCGTCGAGCGCCCGGGTCGCCATCCAATATTGCCGGCTGGGCACCCGAACGAGCGGCGCAATTCCGGAATCGAGGGCCGCCACGGCGATCTGGCCGGCGGTATCGATTGACATCGTGTTGTGCTCGAGGTCGATGAAGAGCCAATCGTAGCCGCAGGTCTTCAGCGCCTTGGCGATGTCGACCGTACGAGCCATTCGCAGGCCCAGGCCGATCGAGAGCTCGCCTCGTTCGAGCCGCTCGCGCGCGACATTGCGCAATGCTGTCATGGTTCCTCCCAGCGCGATCATACAAGACCGACGAAAGCCGGAGAGATATCAGAAAAGGACGCAATCGCCCACGAACCTCCCGCTCCAGCAGTGGCAAAAATGTCACGCCCTGCGGGCTGTGGACGAAGATTTTGCCGGTTTTTCGGGGAAAACCTTGATCCCTAGACGATGTCGTTGGAAACGTTTAAAAACCACAGTCGGGCTGATCGATCGCTACACGCGACTCGGTCACGCGTAGACCGCGAATTCGGGGGAACACAGCGGATGTCGGTAGGTCAGCGTTTCGGTGCGGCGATTGCGGGTGTCGTTGCGTGTGCTCTGGTGACCGGGATCGGCGGCGCGGCCCGTGCGACCGACGGCATCGTCGATGAGGTCAAGGTCGGCGTCCTTGCCCACGACGTGAATATCGGTGGGCACCACAAAGAGAATGGCGTCGACATCAACGGCGAGGTCCTGTTCGGATCGCCGGACTTCCTGAAATGGATCTTCGCGCCGCGGCCGATGATCGGCGGCAGCGTGAACACGCAGGGAAATACGGATCAGGCGTATCTGGGCCTGACCTGGACGATCCTGGACTTCAAGCAGATCTTCACCGCCAGCGACGGCATTTACCTCAACGGCAGCCTCGGCGGTGCCGTCCATGACGGGCCTCTCGAGAGCTCCGATCCCAAGAAAAAGCAGCTGGGATCGCGCGTATTGTTCCGCGAGAGCGTTGAAATCGGCTATCAATTCCTGCCGCGGCAGAGCATCTCGGTGTTCGGCGACCATATCTCCGACGCCGGTTTGACCAAGCATAACGCCGGTTTGAGCAATCTCGGCCTGCGCTACGGCTACGGCTTCTAGCCTGTCCCGTTGACGGGGACCGCGCCCGGCCCCACACAAATCCCGCTTGCCTACGCCCCCTGCCTGTTATACGGGTGGGCGAGGTGGCCTGGGCGGGGGATGGCCGCGACAACGAACATAGCGACGGGACGAGAGGGATGCGTGGTTCGCACCGTCTTTTGACCGAAGCATTTGCTGGCGCGCTGGCGGCGCTGCTGGCCACGGGCGCGTTTGCCCAGCCAGGCTCCTCCGTCGACCCGCGGCGCGACGTGACGGTCAACTACTCCGCTCTCGCCTCCGTTCCCGTGGGATCGGACATCTCGCCGCGCCAGCCGGCCGCTTCCCACCACTCCAACGCCAATATCCTGTCCGGGCTGTCGCTGAGCAATCTAACCACCAAGCCGGCGGACGAAGCGGATGCCGGCAAAGCCGCCGCCTCCGCTGACAAGGACGCGTCGCGGCCCGGCAATATCCTCTTCGACGTGACACCCAAATCCGCGTTCACGCCCTATATCGGGCTCGGGTTCGGGGGCGTTGCGGGGCGCGTCAGCGATATGGGGCGGCCCGGCGCCTTCCTCGATAACGGCGCCGAGGGCGGACGGGCCTATCAGGGACTGGCCGGCTTCGCTTACACGATCGATAAGGGGACGAAGCTCGACTTCGGCTATAGGTTCGCGAACACCCAGCGTCCGAACATGCCGCTCGCCGACAATCTCGACCTCCCCGGGTCCGAGCGCGACCGCGCCGCGGTCCTCTCGCTGCGCTACGATTTGAATCCGCCGAAATAGCGGCGGCGCTTTTTCTCCCCCTCGCCTCCTGCCGCCGAATGAGTGGTTCGACACCTGCCGCCGCGCCCGTCGTGTCGGCTGGCGGAGACCTGCTCGGCCATCCACGCGGACTCACGTTCCTGTTCGCGACCGAGATGTGGGAGCGCTTCTCCTACTACGGGATGCGGGCGCTGCTCGTGCTCTACATGGTCAAATACCTGCTTCAGCCCGCGCAGGCGCACAGCGTCTTTGGCTTGGACGTCCTGAAGGGCTGGCTCGAGGCCTTGTTCGGGCCGCTCGACATTCAGCCGCTGGCCTCGCAGATCTACGGCCTCTATACTGGGCTCGTTTATCTCACGCCGATTTTCGGCGGCTTGCTCGCCGACCGCGTGCTCGGCCAGCGCCGGACCGTGATCATCGGGGCCAGCCTGATGGCCGCCGGGCATTTCATGATGGCGTCCGAACAGTTGTTCCTGCTGGCGCTGCTGATGCTGATCCTGGGCAACGGGGCGTTCAAGCCCAACATCTCGACCCAGGTCGGCGGACTCTATGCCGCCGGCGATCCGCGCCGCGACCGCGCCTATTCGATCTTCTATGTCGGCATCAATCTCGGCGCGTTCCTGGCACCGCTTGTCTGCGGCACTCTTGGCGAGGAGCTCGGCTGGCATTACGGCTTCACGGCCGCCGGCGTCGGCATGCTGATCGGTCTGGCGATCTATCTCGCAGCACTCCGCAACTTGCCCCCGGACGAGTTGCATAAGCTGCGCGCCGCGGCGAAAGAGCGCGCGCCGCTCAGCCGTGACGAGCGGCGGGGGATTGTCGCCCTCCTGATTCTCGCCGTGCCGGTGACGCTGTTCTGGGCGACGTACGAGCAGCAGGGAAACACGATTGCGCTGTGGGCCGACGCGAACACCGATCGCAGCGTGAACCTCCTGCTGTGGCGTGGCGAGATCCCGACCACCTGGTTCCAGGCTTTCAATCCGTTCATGATCTTCGCGTTCACCCCGCTCGTCGTCGGCTGGTGGGCCCGCCAGGCGCGCCGCGGCCGCGAGCCCGGAACCGTGATCAAGATGTCGCTCGGCTGCCTCGGCGTCGCCGCGGCCAATCTCATCATGGCGCTCGCCGCATGGAGCGCCGGCGGCGGCACGGCGAGCTGGCTGTGGCTTCTCGCCTATTTTGTCGTGATCACGCTGGGCGAGCTCTATCTGTCGCCGATCGGGCTGTCGCTGGTCTCGAAGCTGGCACCCGCCAAGCTGCTGTCGATGATGATGGGACTGTGGCTGGCCACCAGTTTCGTCGGGAACTTCATGGCCGGCTGGCTCGGCAGCCTGTGGACTGCCCTGGATAAGCCACTATTTTTTGTCCTGATTGCCGGTATTGCGGCTGTTGCCGCCGCGGCAATTGCCATCTGTCATCGCCCCTTAGCGCCAATTCTGAAGACCGCCGGCGACCGCCCGGCGCCACGTTAACCCATACCTCGGGCCGTCTTGAACCTGGGCCGGCGACGGGCCAAATGTCGGGCACGTGGGGCAGGCTTACAAGCCAGGGAGAGTGCAATGACGCCACAAGAACGTGAAATGATCGAGGGGCTGGTCCAGCGGCTCAAGGCCGCCGAGCCGCCCCAAAAGGATCGCGAGGCCGAGGAGCTGATCAGGGCGCGCGTCGCCGAACAGCCGTCGGCACCCTACCAGCTTGTGCAGACGGTCCTGGTGCAAGAGCACGCGCTCAATGCCGCTCAGGCCCGGATCGAGCAGCTTGAAAAAGAGCTCGCCAGCGGTTCGGCCTCGACGCAGCCGGCCGGCGGCACTAGCTTCCTCGGCGGCCTCCTGGGCCGCAACCGGTGGAATACCCAAGGTACCGCCCAGCCGGGCCAACCGCAGCAGGCGGCCCAGCGCAGCTCGGTGCCGATCACCGCCCCGGCTCCGGCCGCAGCCACGGCCGCGGGACCCGGGTTCGGCGGTGGAGGGTTCGGCGGCGGCAGCAGCTTTCTTGGCTCGGCGCTGACCACGGCCGCCGGCGTGGCTGGCGGCGCGCTGCTCTTTCAAGGGTTGCAGGGCCTGCTGTTCCACAATCCCGGCCCGTTCGGCCCGTACATGGGCTCAGGCTTCGGCGGGGGCGGAATGGGCCCCGGCGGCAACGTCTACGAGACGAATGTCACGAACTATTACGGCGACGACCAGCGCGGCAACGATCGCACGACCGACGCGTCCGACACGTCGAGCCCGGACCAGAGCGACGGCGTACAGGACGCCAGCTACGACCCGTCGGACGACAACGTCGATACGGACCCCGGCAGCGACTTCGGCGGCAGCGAAGACGTCTAGTCGCAATCAGACCAAAGCCGGGTACGAGCCGCCGTCCAGGTGCAGGTTCTGGCCCGAGACGTAGCCGGCCAGCGCGCTGCACAGGAACGCGCAGGCGGCGCCGAATTCGCGCGGGTCGCCGAGGCGGCGCGCGGCGATCGACTCGACTTGGCGCTTGCGGGCCTCGGCGTAGCTGATGTTCTCGCGTTTCATCGCCGCGTTGGCCATCTGGACCTGACGGTCGGTGTCGAACCGCTCCGGCAGCAGGTTGTTGATGGTGACGTTGTCGCGCGCGACGTCGAATGAGAGACCCTTCAGAACCGCGGTCAGGCCGGCGCGGGCGCCGGACGACAGTCCCATATGCGGACGCGGTGTGGTCACCATCGCCGATGTGATGTTGATGATCCGGCCGAAGCGGCGCTCGCGCATCCCCGGCAACACTGCCTGTATCAGCATCAGCGCGGCCACCATGTTGCCCTCGATCGCCGCCAGCCAGTCGTTCTTGCCGATCTCCAGGAACGGTCGCGGGCTCGGGCCGGCATTGTTGTTCACCAGGATATCGGGCTGCGGACAGGCGGCGAGCAGCGCCGCACGCCCGGCATCGGTAGTCACGTCGCCGACGACTTCACGGACGTCGCCTTTCGCGACCTTGCGGATGTCTGCGGCGGCATCCGCCAACCGGCCGCGGTCGCGCCCGTTCACGACGACGTGCACTCCTTCGGCGGCCAGCGCTTCGGCGCAGGCCTTCCCCAAGCCGCTGCGCGACGCGCAGATGATGGCCGTGCGGCCGGCGATTCCCAGATCCATGTGATGTCCTTTGCTGGCGACGCCGCGCGCGCCTAGACGCCGCGCGGCCAATCGTCGTTCTTGATATTCAGCGCCTGCACCTGCTCGCCGTCCTTGAAATCATCGTCGGTCTTCAACCCGGCGCCGTGAATGCCGGCGATCGCGCACGTATCGTCCATCTCGCCGGTGTCGCCGGTGACCCCGACGGCACCGATCACCTCGCCCGACGGATCGCGGATGAGCTGCGCACCGCGCTCCAGGAAGATCGGCCCATCGGCGAGGTTCACCACCGACTCCATGAACAGCGGCTTGTCCTTGGCCTTCTGCAGCACCAGCCGCGACGGCCGTCCGAGGCCGAGAGAGGCGAATGCCTTGCCATAGGCGATCTCGAAGCGCAGCAGCGAGCACCCGTCCTGCTTCTGGAACGCTTTCACGCGGCCCCCCGCGTCCAAGACGATGGCGCTCACCGGCCGAAGCTTGCGCTTCGCGGCTTCGGCGAACGTTCCGCTGATCACGGCATTGGCTTCTTTCAGGCTCAGTCCACGCATGCGTCCCTCTCTCGCCTTGGGCGGGGTTCAGCAAAGCGCAGCGGACCGGCGAACACAAGCGGAAGATGCGCCCGAGAGTCGGGCGCGCCGCCGAGCCGCGCTTACAAACTGCGGATGATGCGGATGATGACGAGAAGTACGACGGCGCCGATGGTCGCGTTGATGATTTCCGCGATGATGCCGCCGCCGATCACGATGCCGAACTTGGCCAGCAGCCACGTGCCGACGAAGGCGCCGACGATGCCGACGATGATGTCGCCGATCACGCCGAACCCGCGGCCGCGGACCAGCGTCCCGGCGAGCCATCCGGCGATCAAGCCAACCAGGAGCAACAGCAGGATGCTGTGCGGCTCGATCACCACCATGTCGCTCATTGCCGCCGACGCTCGCTGAGTGGACCCGAATTGGTGATCGCCGGTCTCCGCACTGCCTTCTGGGGTCCGTCGCTGCTGCACAGCGGATGGGCGTGCTGGATCCGGCGATCGGCCCACCTTCGCTCGCCAGACCCGGCCCAGCAAGCAACAAACAATGGGCGCAAGATGCCACGTTTGTGAGCAACGTGGGGTTGAGGGAGGCCTCGCGAGAGCCCGTTTGTTAAGAAAGATTTCATCGCGCGGCCACTAAATTGTCTCAGCCAAAAGCGCATCGTCGCACCTACGTCTTACGTACGCGCCGGCGCCAGAACTCGCCGGCGTTTGCGTCGGGACAACATGGGTAATTCGAGATGGTGGACGATCTGGACACAGAGCAGGCCGCGACCATGCTGGTACAGCAGCACGGGCAGAACGCCGCACACTATGCCGCCCAATGGGCGAGCGCGTTGGTCGAATCCGGCAACGATCAGGACGCGCAAAAATTCGAGCAGATCGTCGATGCGATCGAAGGCCTGACCGGGCAGAGCGTGCGCGCCAAGCCGCTCCGCTCTCCGTTGCCGCGCCGCCGCCGCATCTAAGCCTATCCGCGATCGCCCGCGGGCCAAATGATGGTCCGCTCGGGTTTACATCGCCCGCGACCCCGATTATGGTCGCCGCCCCCGTGACGTCAGCATGTGTGCGGCGCAACATGACGAGTGTCGAGACGCGAACTTCCTGGGTGGTCGCCACCGTCTCACTCGCCGTCATGTCGATCGCCTTCGGGGCACCCTATGTCGCGGTCGTGGCGCTGAAGCCCATTGCGGCCGACGTCGGCAGCGCCCGCTCCGTCCCGGCGCTCGCCAGCGCCCTTGTGTGGCTGGGCTCGGGGCTCGGCGGAATCCCATTGGGCCGCCTCGCCGACCGGTTCGGCGCGCGCTGGACCGTCATCCTGGGTGCCGTGATGATCGGCGCCGGGCTGTGGCTGTCGACCGGCGGCCAGGTCTGGCAGCTTTATGTCGGGCATGGCGTGCTGATGGGGCTGCTTGGCAATGCCGGGCTCAACGCGCCGCTCTATGTGTATGTCAGCCGCTGGTTCGATCGCCGGCGCGGCACGGCGCTGGCCCTCATCTCCAGCGGCATGTATGTGGCCGGCACCGTCTGGCCGTCGGTGTTCCAAACTCTCATCGAGGCGTATGGCTGGCGCGAGACGATGGTGCTGTTCGGCATTTTCGAGATCGTCACGGTCGTGCCGCTGGCCGCGATTTTTCTCAAGGCGCCGCCCGCCGAGGTCCACGCGATCGCCGACGCCGCGGCGCGGCACGGGCGCAGCCCGGCGGTTCTCGGCTGGCCGCCCAATCTCGTGTTCGCGCTGCTGGCCCTGGCGTCGTTCTGCTGCTGCGTGCCGATGGCGATGCCGCAGGGTCACCTCGTGGCGCTGTGCAGCGACCTCGGGATTCCGGCGACGCACGGCGCAGCGATGCTGTCGGTGCTGCTGGGGACGGCCTTCTTCAGCCGCCAGCTCTGGGGGTGGATTTCGGATCGCATCGGCGGCGTGTTGACCGTCTTGACCGGCGCGGCATGGCAGATGGCCGCGATGATCGCGCTGATGCTGACCCAGGACGAAATCGGCCTGTTCGCGGTGTCGGGGCTGTTCGGGCTCGGCTTTGCCGGAATCATTCCCGCCTACGTGCTGGCCATCCGCGAGCTGTTCCCGGCCTCGGAGGCGTCGTGGCGCGTCCCCGCCCTGCTCCTGTGCAGCGGCTGGGGCATGGCCGCTGGCGGCTGGCTCGCCGGCCGGCTTTACGACCATTTCGGCTACTATGCGCCGGCCTTCGCCGCCGGCATCGCGTTCAATGCGCTCAATGTCGCCCTGGTCGGGCTTCTGGCACTCCGCCAGCGACAAAGCCGCTCGCAGCAAACTGCGGCGGCTTGAGGCGGTCAGACGCCGCGCCAGAAAAAATAGGCGGTGATGCCGGCGCCGAACAGCACGACGAAGCCCTTGATCAGCCGCTGGTCTACCTTCTGCGCGCCATGCGCGCCGACATAGCCGCCGACCACGGAACTGATCAGCATCGGCACCGTTTCCGGCCAGTGCACCACCCCGGCCGCGATGAACGTCGTGATCGACGCGACGGTCATGACGCCGGCCATGGCCATCTTGAGGCCGTTCATCGCGTTGATGTCGCGCATGCCGAACAGGGTCAGCGCCGCCAGGATCAGAAACCCGATGCCGCCGCCGAAATAGCCGCCATAGATCGAGATCAGGAAATGCGCGGCGAGGATGCTGCGCGGCCCGAGCGCGAGACGGCGGATCACCTCCAGCGGCGCAAAATTCCCCACCGTGAAGATCAGCGTGGCGAACAGCATCAGCCACGGCACGATGCGCGCGAAGATGGTGCTCGGCGTGAACAACAGCAGCAGGGCGCCGAGGAGGCCACCGACCAGGCTCAGCGCGAGCAGGAGCTTCACGTTGACCTCGCCGATGCCGAGGATCTTGCGGCGATACGCCCACACGCTGGAGACGTTGCCCGGCATCAGGGCCACGATGCTGGACGCGTTCGCGTCGATCGGGTTGAGGCCGGCGAAGAGCAGGGCCGGGAATGCAACCAGGCCGCCGCCCCCGGCCAACGCGTTGAGCACGCCGCCGAGGAAGCCGGCCGCGATCAGAACCAGGAGGAGAAGCACGGGGAAGAAAGAAGAGCTGGAATGGATAGAGGCCGTGAAGAGCGGATGGATAGCATTCCGATCCACCGGGAGCGACCGGAATCGCCGCAAGTCCTTGCGCGGCCTTGACGCGACGGGCGTGGCGGCCGGATAACGCAGGCATGTCGGCCTCTCTCCGCCCCGCGGTCATGGCGTTCGCGGCCCTCGTTCTCGGCATCTGCGCCGGCGAATGGGCGGCGGACGTGTTCGCCCAGGACGCCGCCCAGACGGTCACCCAGCAGCTGGTCGACGACCGGTTTGTGCCGGCCGAACTGCGCTTTCGGTCCGGTGTCCTGTATCGGCTGCATCTCGAAAATCGCGGCCGGGAGATGCACGAGTTCACGGCACCGGAGTTTCTGAAGTCGGCGGACGTGAAGAACCCCGAGATTCTCGTCCGGGACGGCACGGACGTCGTCCTGCAGCCCGGCGAAGTGAAAGACATCCTGCTCGTGCCGCGCCGCGCCGGCCATTTCAAGCTCATCTGCGCCGATCATGATTGGGCCGGAATGGTCGGCGAAATCGTCGTCGAGTGAAACGAGCCAGGACAGCCGCGTTGTGCCCCCACGCGACGAGGCGTACGCTGCTCCCGCGCCGAGCCATAATACCTAAAATTGTCCTCATTCCGGCCGTCGCGAGTGACCCGCCATGCGCGTCCGCGAAGACTACCGAACGCTGACCGGCCCCGAGAAGGCCGGCATCATGATGCTCGCCATCGGCGAAGAGCATGCCGCCAAGCTGTTCGCGCTGATGGACGACGAAGAGATCAAAGAGCTCTCACAGACCATGTCGAACCTCGGCACGGTCCACTCCTCGATCATCGAGCGCCTGTTCGTCGAATTCGCCGACCAGATCTCGTCGACCGGCTCGCTGGTCGGCACCTTCGATTCGACCGAGCGCTTGCTCGAGAAGGTGCTGGGCAAGGACCGCGTCGACAACATCATGGAGGAGATCCGCGGTCCCGCCGGCCGCACGATGTGGGACAAGCTCGCCAACGTGAACGAAGGCGTTCTGGCGAACTTCCTGAAGAACGAATACCCGCAGACGGTGGCGGTGGTGCTGTCGAAGATCAAGCCCGAGCACGCGGCGCGGGTGCTGGGGCAGCTGCCGGAAGCGTTCGCGATGGAAGTGATCATGCGGATGCTGCGGATGGAGTCGGTGCAGAAGGAGATCCTGGACGACGTCGAGCGCACCTTGCGTTCGGAGTTCATGAGCAACCTCGCCCGCACTTCCCGCCGCGACCCGCACGAGGCGATGTCGGAGATCTTCAACAACCTCGACCGTACGACCGAGAGCCGCTTCATCGCGGCCCTTGAGGAGCGCAACCGGGACTCGGCGGAGCGGATCAAGGCGCTGATGTTCACGTTCGAGGATCTGGGGCGGCTCGACCCCGGCAGCGTGCAGACGCTGCTCCGCAACGTCGAC
>DASWFO010000237.1:0-26980 GCA_036394195.1 Alphaproteobacteria bacterium
GACGGTGGCAAGGTCTGTTTTGCGGGGGACCACTCTGCGGAGCCTGCCGATGGGTACGACCCTCGCCGCCGGACGCGGCGCGCCGCATCGAGGCGCCCGAGGGGCCCCGGGGCGGCCCTGTTCAAATCGTCCGGCTCCGTCAGCCGCCGCTCGGCTCTTCGACGAGCGCTCGTGGAGGCACGCTCGACGGCAGTTCGCCGGCCGACTGCGCGGCGCGACGACGCAGCAGATGTGGAGCGATTCGCCGGGCGGCAAATTTGGCACCACAGGCGAACCGCAACATCGGACCGAAACTGTTCGCCGCAGCAGGACCCGCGAAATAGAGCCCCGGCACGGACGATTCAAAACGGCTCGAGAGAATAGGCGTGTTTTCCACCGACCGGATTTCAGCGCGCAGGGCCTCGCTGAGACACGTCATTTTATCTAAAGCGACTTTGAAGCCGGTGCCGCACGCGATGTGCTCGGTCTCCAGCGACTGGATGCTTCCGTTATCGCTGATCAACGTCAGTTCAAGACGACCGTTCGGCAGGAGCTTCACGCGGCTGGGCTGGTGACCCAGCAGGATCGGAAATTGTCCGATAACCCGCTCTTTCATGAACCATCCGGCGGCTGGGCCAAGATAGTTGGCGACGGTCCTCAGCCGCTTGTACTCAGGCAGGAAATGGAACAAGAGCGGCGCATCCGTATAGAAGCGCGACCGCCAGGAGGGCCCGATCGGCGACAGCGGCGACCGCAGACGGTCGGACCACGGCCGCGGCAGCCGCATGGGTGTGTGGATCTCGAGCGCCGGGCGACGGGCGATCAGGCGGACCGCCGCTCCCGCTTCTTTGAGCAGCACGGCGAGGTTTGTGGCAGACGCTCCGGCACCAAGGACGACAACATGGCGCCCTTTAAACCGATCCACGGTGTGGTGGTCGGCACTGTGACTGACGAGCTCTGGCGCCAGCTGCGAGAACTCGGGCGGAATGTACCTGAAGTAATTGATGCCGACCGCCAGCACGACGCGGCGGGCAGAAAATTCTTCCCCCGAATCGAGGGTCACGGCAAAGCCCCGGGGCGCGCGCTCGATCCGGACGGCCTTTTTCCTCTCGAGCGTCGGCACGAAGCGCCGTTGAAACTCGAGCCCGTACTCGGAAAAGGTCGTGGCCTTCACCGGCACGCCGAGATCCCGGTACGGAACGTTGTGCTCCGCACAGTACCGGCGCAGAGGGAAAGCACCCGCAGGATCGTGGAGGTTTGAGGCGAATCCGTCAGACTTCAGCAACATGCCTTTTGGGGTTTGCGTCTGCCACATCTCCATCGGGTGGCCGATCACCCGAACATCGGCGCCCTCTGCATGGAGATGGGCGCCGATCGAAAGCCCGTAGGGCCCCGCACCGATCACCGCGATATCTGTAGAAGGGATCATGTTCTCCCGGCGATTTAAGCAACGATTCTGGCCTTAAGACGCATTGAGGTGGCCAGTGCCCTTCAGCGAGCATTGCCGTGCGCGCACGATGCACCGCCGCCCGCCTCGTACCACGGCGCAAAAACGAACATCTGTGACCAAAGGGTGAAAACGCCCAAGCCCGGTGCCTTCAGGCGTGGGAAGGTGAGGGTCTTTTGCGGATCGCGCGGCGCCGCCCCCTCACGCTATTTCGAAGAGACCCTCTCCCGTTCGCCGCGAGACGCCGCGGCGCGGCAAGCAACGGCGGGTAGATGATTTACTCATCAGTCAGGATTGGTGAGTGGAGCTTGGCCCAGGTCCGCTTTCCACCGGTCTGCGGACTTGAGCCGGACGGCGGGGCAACTCCGAGAAGTGCAGAAGCGGACATCAGCGGGGGGATCGCCGCCTCGCATCCCGAGGTCGCCTTCACCTGCAGCACTTTTTGTACGGATCGGGTGGGGCTTGCGGCGGACGGGCGGCGTCGTCCGACGAGCAGGCGGCGGGAATGACCGCCGCGAGTGCCAGACAGGAGAGTCGCCAGTACAGGGGCTGAGAGTTGCGCGTTCGGATCGTCACATGGCCGATCATAGCGAGAAATTGAACGCGACCGAGATCCGCGGCCGATCCCCCGTGTACGTCTGCACGGAGTGAACGAGCCAGGCCGGAAACAGAATCATCGTTCCGGCCCTCGGCGTCACCAGTTGGGTATGGCCGTCGCTAAGGCAGTCCTTGATTGCGACGCGAAGGTGAGGGGCGTGCATCAGGGGCAGCACGCCGCGCGGGTCGGCGATTTCGAACAAGCCGCCCACCGCGGGATTGTCTGCCACGCCCCCGTCCGCGACCCAGTAAACCCCCGACCAGAATGCCGCCGGATGACAATGCGGGCGATTGGCCGCGCCGGTGCGACTGACATTGGCCCAGGCCGTCACCCGCCACGTGACGGACGCCGGGACCATCTCGTCGGCGGACTGCATCAACGTCATGCCATTGACCACGTCGCGCGCGGCGGCGATCACCGCCTGCCCGTCCTCTCCGGCCCATGGCTGGAAATCATGCGAATGCCAGCCCCCGACGTTGCTGTTGTGCGCGCTCTGTTCGACTGCCTCCCGGGCGAGGATCGTCGCGGCGAGGCGCGCGTTGATCTCGGCGTGCCCTTTTAATCGCGCACTCACCAGCGAGGTCGGGAAGATTCCACGCGCGGAGAACGAGCCATCCTCCAGACGATTGCTGGGCCAGAGACCCGCGCTGTCGGATGGGCCCGCGGCCGACAACGGACAGTTCACGGGCGTGCTCCTTTCAGGGTTACGCCTCTGTCGTACACGTCGTGCCGGGCCTATTCCTGCGGGATTTCGCAAAAAAAGTCCGCGCGCTGATGCGCGGAAGCCAAGCAGGCCGGATGAGCAACGCCCGGGCGCCTGAGTCCGCTTCCGGCACTTCTCGGCCTTGCCGCGCCGTTCGGCTAAAGTCCGCAAACCGGTGGAAAGCGGACATCGCCGCCGCGGTGGCGCTACGATTCCGGAAGACGCGGCTTGATTCTTTCGGCTCCGGAGGTTTGACTGAAGATCACTCGAGCGGGGGATCGAACTATGTCGAACGCGCGGCTTGTCACATATGCGGCCCTGGCCTTCGTCCTCATCCTGGGGGCGGGACCGGCATGGGCCCAGGGAAAAACCAAGGTCGTCGTCACGACCGACTTCGTCCCGCATGGGATGCACGCGGGCCTGCATCTTGCCAAGCACAATGGCTGGTTCGACCAGGCCGGTCTTGACGTCACGGTCGAGGACGGGAAAGGTTCGGCGACGACCATCCAGCAGCTCGCGGCGAACCAGATCGACATCGGCTTCGCGCAGCTCTCGGCGATGGCGGCCGCGGTCTCGAACGGCCTGCCCGTGACCTCGGTCATGGGCTTCGTCCGCGGCGGCGACAACGGACTGATGGTGCCGGTCGAGTCCGGCTGGAAGACGCTGAAGGACATCAAGGGCAAGCGCGTCGCGGTGCCGTCTGGCAGCGCCACCGCGGCCCTGTTCGACGCGTTCCTGAAGGCCGGCGGGATGAGCCGCGACGACATCACCGTGGTCAATCTTGATTCCGCGGCGCTGGCCTCGGTGTACGTGTCGGGCGGTGCCGATGCAGCGCTGACCACTGTGGCTTATCTCGCGCCGATCGTGGCCGACCGCCGCCCGTCCAGCGCGATTCTCTTCTCTTCCTACGGCTTGAATGTGCCGGGCTATGGCCTGGTGGTGCGGGCCGCCGATCTCGATTCCCGTGCGGCCGTGTTCAAGGCCTTCGTCGGCGCTCAGCAGAAGACTTGGGACTATATCTTCGCCGGCCACGAGGACGAGGCAATCGATGCGATGCTGGCCGAGCGTGCCGGCAACCGGCTCGATCGCACCGTCGTTCTCGGCCAGCTGAAGATGTACATGCCGCTCTTCATGACCGAGGCGACGAAAGGCAAACCGCTGGGTTGGCAGGCCGAAGCCGATTGGGAGAGCGCGCTCTCCGCGATGAAGAGTGTCGGCCTCGTTAAGCCGGAGCTCAAACCGGCAGATTTCTACACGAACCGCTTCATCGCGACGAACTGACCACATGGCGATGTGTTTGGCGTCGAGGATCCGTGCCAATCGACGACAAGTGGCGCGCCGCTTTATTCGCGTCGCGCAATCAGAGAAATAAGTGACGGGCCGCCCAGAAGCTCCGTTCTGTCTGCTTTAGATGGGCTCCGGTTAGTCTTCGATGCGGATGTCCGCCCGCTTGGCGACAGCAGCCCACTTCTGCTGCTCGGAGGCGACGAACGAAGCAAATTCCTGCGAGGTTGTGGCCGCCGGCTCGAGACCCTGTACGGAGAACTTCTGCTGCGTGTCCGGATCCGAAAGCGCCCTCTTGATCGCCGTGTTGAGCGTGTCGACGATCGGTTGCGGTGTGCTCGCCGGCGCCAGCAATCCGACCCAGTCGGCGACTTCGTAGCCGGGAACGCCCGCCTCGGCCACCGTCGGCGTGTCGGGGTGCCAGAGCGACCGCTTCCTGGTCGAGCGTTGCCGCTTCTTCGGCGATCAGATTTGTGCCCGGCCGCCATCGGCGAAGAGTTCGATGCCGGTGATGAAACTGGAGTCATCGGAGGCCAGAAACAGCGCCGCCCTGGCGATCTCGACGGGCTCCGCCATGCGCCCCATTGGGACGGTGGACACGATTCGGGCAATCGCCTCGGGAGGCTGGAGAGCGACCTGCGGTGTCGAAACGGGACCCGGGCTCAGAACGTTCGAACGGATGCGACGGCCCTTCAACTCCGAGGTCCAGGTTCGCACGAAAGACCGGATGGCGGCCTTGCTCGCGGCATAGACACCGAAGGCGGGTGTCCCTTTAGAGGCCGCAGCTGACCCGGTGAGAATGATAGAAGCGCCATCATTCAGGTGCGGCAGGGCCTTCTGCACCGTGAACAGCGCCCCCTTGACGTTGGTGTCAAACGTCTTGTCGTAATACTCCTCGGTGATGCTTCCCAACGGAACGAAGCCCCCAAGGCCGACATTGGCAAAAAGCACGTCGATTCGCCCCTTCGCTTTGACGGTTTCGTAGAGACGATCAAGGTCGGTCAAATTGGCGACGTCTCCCTGAACACCCGTGGCGTTGCTGCCGATCGCGGCCACGGCGTCATCGAGTTCCTTCTGACGACGACCGGTCATGAAAACGTGGGCGCCCTCGCTGGCGAACAGCTTCGCCGTCGCCAGCCCGATCCCCTGGGTGCCGCCGGTGATGACGGCCACTTTTCCCTGTAACTTGCCCATAGGCGGTACTCCCGTTGATGGTCACGAGCGCGGTCCCGAGACCGCGCGCTCAGCCGGCAAACACGGCGGGCGACATCGTCACGACGTGTGATCGATGTGAAGGGCCGCGATGAGCTCACCCAGCTCGCCGGTCGCGTGCATCTCCCGCACGATGTCGCATCCACCGACGAACCCACCGCCGATGTAGAGTTGCGGGATCGTCGGCCAGTCGGAGAAGGTCTTGATCGCTTCGCGCAGCGTCGGGTCCAAAAGTACGTCCACGGCGTGGATAGGGACGTTGTACTGACGGAGCGTTTCGACGGTTGCGGCGGAGAAGCCGCATTGCGGCAACGCGGGACTGCCTTTCATGAAGAGCACGATCGGGTGGGCTTTGATCGTCGCGGCGATCGTGGCGTGCATATCGACGGGTACGACGCGCATGGCGCACTCCTCTGGGTCGGTTTCAATGGGTCGCAGCCGACAGGCATCTACGTGGCCCGCCGCGGCACCACGAGATTGGCGACCAGGATCTGGACGAGCTCGTCGTTCTGGTTGAGCGTGGTCACTCGAATTTTGATCAGCCCTTGGTGTGGACGCAGCTTGGATGGCCGCACCTCCAGGACCTCGCTCTTCACGCGCAACTCATCTCCCGGCCGTACCGGACGCGGCCACCGGCACTCGTCCAAGCCGGCGCCGACGATGCCGCCGACAGGCTTGACGTCGCTGTCGACCAGGAGACGCATGGTGACCGCCGCGGTGTGCCACCCGCTGGCGACAAGTCCGCCAAAAAAAGTGCCGCACGCGGCCCTCTCATTGAGGTGAAAGGGTTGGGGATCGAACTCGGCGGCAAAACTCTTGATGCGTTCTTGGTGGACCGGCGTCGTTCTTGACCCGAACGTCTGTCCCACCGCAAAGTCTTCGAGAAATCGCACGGTCATGTCTCCGCCTTCGCGAGAAGCCGCGGGCGCGCCTGGCGGGCTTGACCGAAAACAAAGCCCACGGCATCACCCACACATCGCGTGACCCATAGAACTCGGCCTTGGGATATCGGTCGCGCCGCGGCCGGCGCGGGTGGCCGGCCGCGGCCGACTTAGAACCAGCTAGCGGACGTTGTTGTATCGGTCACGCCAGTAGGCACAGCGCTCATTGTCGCCGGCGGTGGCAGCTTGGCCGGCGGCCTGCAGATAGGAGTTCTGCTGGCCCAGACTGTCGTTGCCATTCCCCGGCCGATGCAGCCGAAGCAACACGTTGTCGCGCAACTTCGCCACCTCCTCGCCGCATCCGCTGTGTTGCGTTTGCACGACCGACGGAATCCGATATCCGCTGCCCGGCACGGCCGGATCAGGCACGCCGGATTGGGCAGAGGCCAGGACCGGGATGAGACCCAATAGAAACGCCGCCGAGGACACCCTGAATTTACGCATAAGCATGTTCCTTCAATTAATTACCGTACCGTACAGTACTATTAATTTCATGATATACGTCAATGATTAAATTCTTTGACCACAAGTACATTTTCTAAGCAATGGGTTGAAAATTTCTCATCCGGGCGGGCCGGTCCGCAACCGCCGCCGCGATGCGTCGCGGGCCCGATCAGGGCCCATCACCGCGGATGGCGAGCTCTGGCGTTCGCGTTCCGGGTCGGCGCAGGACGACGATCGGGTCGTATTGAGCTGGATCGCCGACGAGCTCCGCCCCGTTCCTTTGGCACCCTGGGCAGCCTTGCGCCGCAAGCCCCGGCCCGTGCTCAATTCGTCGCGCGAAACCCGGGTGCGAAAGATCGTGGAGAGGATGGCGCGGGAATACGCCCACTATAAGAGTGAGCTGTTCATAGACTTTCTCTGATCGTTGATTACATTATCCAAATCATGGCCGTTAAAGCTCTCGCACCGGGCAAGCCGGCCCGCAAACGCGGTCGCCCGCCGTCGCACGCGGGTTCCGGCGAGGCGCGGCGTCAGGCGATTTTGGACGCGGCGCGCGATGTCTTCGTCCATCGCGGCTATGCCGAATCGAGCGTCGATGCCGTGATTGAGCGCGTCGGCGGATCGAAGGCGACCATCTATGCGCTGTTTGGCAGCAAGGAGGGGCTGCTCAGTGCCGTCGCCGCAAAGTGTGGCGCTGAGTTCACCGATGCGGTCGAGAAGGTCGATGTCTCCACCTCGCCCGCCGAGAGCCTGCGCCGGATCGCACGCGCATATTGCAAGGCCGCATTCGACGCCAGGCGCCTGGCCATGTACCGGATGGCGGTTGGCGAAAGCGGTCGCCGCCCGGAGAGCGGCGACATTTACTACAGGCTCGGGCCACGTGCGACGCTGGCCGTCGTCGAAAAATTCTTTCGCGAGTGCGCCGATAAGGGTGTGATCGAGACCTCCGATCCAGACTTGCTCGCCGATGGTTTTCTTGCCGCCCTGCGCGGCTCTCTGTTCAACCGTGCCGTCCTCAACCCGACGCGGGTGCCGACACAGCCGGAGATCGACCACCACATCGATTTCATCGTCGACACGTTTTTGCGTGGGGTACGACCGACGACTGCAAACGGCCCTCCCGAACGTCTCTAGACGGAGCCGACGATGCCGCCGGCGGGCTCCTCTCGCCGTCGGCAGGAGCCGGATGGGTGCTCGGCGGAGATCTCGCCCTTTCCTTGGACAGGCGTTCAACTCACCGCGTCCGGCGAGCTGGGCCAAGCTCTGTTCACCAATCCTGATTGATGACTGAATAACCTACCCGCGAGAGGCCGCGGCGCCGCAGGCGACGGCGGCGTTCACCAGGGCGGTGATGTCGCGGGGGGCCGTGCGGTGGTTGACGATCGCGGCGCGCAGCGCCAGCCGGCCGGCGATCTTCGTCGTCGAGGGTGCGGCGATCCCGGATTCCTGCAGCGCCACGGCGATCTCGGCGTTGACGCGGTCGGGATCGGCACAGCGATAGCCGAAGCACACGATGTTGAGCTGCACCGGGGCCAGCAACTCGAGCGCCGGGTTGGCCTCCACTTCGGCCGCCAGCTGGCGGGCCAAGGCACAGGTCCGCGAGATCGATTCGCCTAGGGCCGTCGTGCCGTGGGTCTTGAGCGTGAACCAGGTCTTCAGCGCGCGAAAGCCGCGCGACAGGTCCGGCCCGAAGTCGCACGGCCACGGCGAGCCGGCGGCCAGACCGCGGGTCTCACGCCTCAGATACGCCGCCTCGGAGGCGAAGGTGGCGCGATGCAGATCGCCGTCCCGCACCAGGATGAAGCCGGCGTCGTAGGGCACCTGGCCCCATTTGTGGAAATCGAAGGCGAGCGAATCGGCCCGCTCGATGCCGGCCAGACGCGGTGCCAAGTCCGGGGCCAGGATTCCGAGGGCGCCGAACGCGCCGTCGACATGGAACCACAGCTCCTCGCGGGCCGCGAGATCGGCCAGCGCCGTCAGGTCGTCGATCGCGCCGATATCGACGGTGCCGGCCGTGCCGACGACCAGGAACGGCGTGGCCCCGGCGCTGCGGTCGGCGGCAATGGCGGCCGCCAAGGCCGCCAGATCGATGCGGTGCTGCCCGTCGGTCGGAATGACCCGCAGCGAATCGGTGCCGAGGCCGCACATGTCCATGGCCTGGGTGATGCACCCGTGTGCCGCGTCGGAGGTATAGGCGGTGAGCCGGACGGGGTTGGCCGCGAGGCCGGTGTTGCGGATGTCCGTCCCCAGGATCGCCGCGCGGGCGACCAGCACGCCGATGAAGTTGGCCATCGACGTGCCGGTGACGAACAGGCCGCTGGCAGTTTCGGGAAAGCCGAAGATCGTCCGCACCCAGCGCGTGATCTGGCGCTCGACCTCGATCGGCATGTGGTCGCGGCCGCCGAGATTGGCGTTGAGCCCGGCGGCGAGCATCTCGGCCAGCATGCCGACCGGCGTCCCCGCCCCGTGCACCCAGCCCATGAAGCCCGGATGCGCGTTGCCGGTGGCAAACGGCAGGATATGGTCCATGAACTCGTCGTGGACGGCGCCGAGGTCGGCCGGAGTCGTCGGCACGGCCTGGTCGAATCGGCGGCGCACCGCGTCGGGAATCGGCTGCCAGACCGGCCGCTCGCGAATGTGCTCCAGATAATCGAGCATATCGTCGAGCATCTGGTGGCCCTGGGCGCGCAGACTCGACCAGTCGGCCGGGTCCAGATCGGCCTGGCCGGTCGCGATCGCGCGGAGATTGACCGCGCGCTTGGGCCGCGGCTCAAACCGGCGCTTGCGTAATCCCTTGTCGCCAAAATCCGCAGGTTTGCGGCTGGTACTCATGCAACTCAGTATAAATGCCATTTATTAACCAAAACTTTTGTTTCCGGATGTTTGGTAAGACCAGCCGCTGCGTGCTAAATTGCCGACCTCTCCACCCGGACCACACGACGGAACTCGCCTCGGTCATGGCTGCTCCTCCCAATGCGTCGATGCAGTACTCCGACATTGGGGCCGGTGCCGGCAGTGACAAATCCGGCCGGCCGGTGGACCTGTCGCGCCGCGACCTCCGCGGGGCTGACCTCTCGGGCCGCAATCTCACCCGCGCCAAGCTCGTCGGCGCCAATCTCAGCGACGCCGTTCTCGCCAAGGCGGAGCTCACGGAAGCCGACCTGTTCGGCGCCAATCTCACCAACGCCGACCTGCGCGGGGCCGACCTGAGCCGCGCCACCTTGCGCGGCGTGTCGCTGCATGGGGCCAATCTCAGCCACGCCAACCTGACCGACGCGGATTTCCGCGGCGGCGTGATGCTGGACGCCAGCGGCACGTCGTCGATCGGACGCCGCGTCACCGACATCGCCGACTGCATCTGCGATTACGCCTCGGCCACCCGCGCCAAGATGGCGGGGGTCGACCTGCGCGGGGCGAGCTTCGTCGGCGCCAACCTGGACGGCGCCAACCTGTTCGGCGCCGACCTGTCGGACGTCAATCTGTCCTTCGCCAGCCTGAAGGGGGCCGACCTCTCGGAAGCGCGGCTCGGCCAGACCACGTTCGCCGGCGCCGATCTGTCCGGTGCCCGCCTCAAGAACGCGGTCAGCGACGGCACGCTGTTCAGCGGCGCGATGCTCGAGGGCGCGATGCTCGACGGCCTCGATACCGATCGCTGCAGCTTCGCCGAGGCCCTGCCGCTGCTCCCGGCGGAAGAGTTTCCGCGCGAGATTGCCGCCCTTCTCGAGGACCATGAGCGCTGGATCATGTCCGGCGGCAAGCAGGGCCAGCGCGGCGTCCTCGACGGCGCCGATATGAGCTATTTCGACCTGTCCGGGCGCGACCTCAGCGGCATCAAGCTCACCCGCGCCAAGCTGGTCGGCGCCAAGCTCACCGGCACGCTCCTGGTGCTGGCGGACCTGTCGGCGGCCGACTTCCTCGCCGCCGACCTCAGCGGTGCTGCGTTGCTGGGCGCCCTGTTCGACAACGCGAACTTCACGCGCGCCAAGCTGGTGCACGC
Source organism: Alphaproteobacteria bacterium (assembly GCA_036394195.1). GTDB lineage: Bacteria > Pseudomonadota > Alphaproteobacteria > CACIAM-22H2 > CACIAM-22H2 > DATJPD01. The sequence goes on from DASWFO010000237.1 coordinate 10,606, forward strand.
GATGGCGGGATCGATCGACATCCTCGACGCCAACGGCAGGCGCACCGGCCGCCAGCAGCTGACGAGCTTCGTCAACGCCAACCTCGACGGCGCCGACACCACCGGCCTCGACCTGACGAAGTGCCGGCGCGCGCTGGATTAGAGGTTTCATTCCCGCGCGAGCGGGACTCCGGAGTCACCACAGAGGCACGGAAATCACAGAGGAGGACTGAAGAGCCTCATCCGGTCTCCGTGCCTCGGTGTCTCTGTGGTTGAAATCTCCTGGATGCCCGCTTTCGCGGGCATGACGAAATGTGCAGCAATCACGCCGGGACGTCGGTGGCGAGGTCGACGTTCTGCAGGCCGCAATAGAACGTCTCGCCGGATTCCAGGAAGACGTTGACCTTGCCGTTGTAGCCGAAGTGCTCGAACCCGTGCTTGTCGACGATCCGCAGCTTCTGGATGCCGAAGCCGCCGTCGGCCTGCCGCGGGCCGGTGAGATAGAGCGCGAATCGCTGCAGCGGATTGCCGAGGACGGACAGCCCCTTGATCTCCGACAGCCGCTGCGCGACCAGCTGGACGAAGTTGTCCGCCGTCAGCACCTCGCCGGTCGCGTCGTCGGGCCGCTGGAATTCGCCGATCATGATCTGTTCGGCCGCCGTGTGCTGCATCAGGCGGGCGAGCGAGATCGTCACGTCACCGACGATATATTCGGTGTCGCGCGTGCCGTCGCGGTTCGGCTGCCGGTAGCTGTAATGGCTGCCGATGCTGATCGCGGTGCGGATCGTGGGCACGGCCGATGCGATCTTCACGCGCCGCCGCAGCAGCGAGTGATAGGTCAAGAACATGACCAGGCCGGCGAACAGATTCACGTCCGCCTTGATCCCCTTGTCGCGGTTCCACACGTAGAAGCCGTCGCCCGTCGTCGAGCGGTCGCAATCGAGCGGGACCCCCTGCTCGCGGGCGGCTTCGACCGCGATGTTGAGGCCGAATTCGAGGGTGGCGAGCTGGCAGGCCTGCTCCTCGGGCGAGAACCGCGAGAAGCCGACAATGTCGAACAGGATGACCGCCCGGTGATCGACCTTGGTCACCGCGAAGCGGGAAAACACCGGCTCGATCGTGGACACCGGCAGCGCGTCCGGACCGTCGCCGACGGGAAGCGGCAGGCGCAGCTCGACCGACTGCACGCCGAGTGCCGCGGAGACCTCGCTGAACGTCTGCTGGCCCATGAGGCGGTCGCCGGCGAACACGCGGCGCGGCAGCGACTTGGAATTGAACAGCCGGATCTTGGGCACCGTGAGCACTTCGACGCCGACCCGGGTGGGCATCCAGCCGACCAGCGCGTTGCCGCCGAACTGCCACAGGTCGTAAAGCGCCTGGTACAGCGCGCGCAGCGACGTCGCGTGCTCGCCCGCGGGACCGGCCGCCGATTCAGTCATCTTATCGCTGACCCTCCACAACCCGAGGTTATCGCGCCTTTGGGGCCGGCTTGACAAGCACGGTGTCGGCGCAGTCGGATCGATGCCGGCGGGATAATCTTGCAACAGACGTGCCGGGAGGGCGCCATGACAGGACGGGGGAGAGGCGGACGACACAGCAGGATCGGGCGGCGCTGACCATGGCCCGGCTTGTCGCCGCATTCGGCACGTCGCACAGCATCATGCTGAACTCCACGCTGGACGACTGGCTGCGGAATTTTCGCGTGCGCGACCGCACGCTCTCGTACCACGACCGGAGCGGCCGAGCGCTGTCCTACGACGAGGCGCTGGCGCTGGCCCCGCCGGACGCCGCCCTGCTGATCACCCCGGCGCGTCTCGAGGAGCGCCACGCGGCGGCGCATGCCAACATCGCGCGGATGAAGGCGGAGATCGCGGCGGCGCGGCTGGATGCGCTGGTCGTCATCGGCGACGATCAGCACGAGCTGTTCGACGAGCGACATCAACCCTCGATCGGCATCTATCACGGGACGACGATCCGGAATGCCGCGGCCGCCGACGCGCCCGGGGCGACCTGGTTCGAGCGCGCCCGCTCAGGCTTTCAGGAGCCGCAGGCCGACGCGCATTACCCCTGCGACGCGGCCCTGGCCCTGCACCTGATCGACGGACTGGTGACCCGCGAGTTCGACATCGCGGCGATCAACGGCCTCGCCGGTGGCCAGTTCGAAGGCCACGCCTACGGCTTCGTGCACCGGCGATACATCGGGGCGGCGGGCATGCCGGTCGTGCCGGTCTTCCTCAACACCTATTATCCGCCGAATCAGCCGACGCCCCGCCGCTGCGTCGAGCTCGGGCGCGCCATCGCCGAGCTCGTCGCGAGCTATCCCAAAGACATCCGGATCGGGGTCATCGGCTCGGGCGGGCTCACCCATTTCCTGATCGACGCCGAGTTCGACCAGGACCTGATCGCGGCGTTCCGGCGCAACGACCTGGAATTCCTCGCCCGCCTCGATCCGCGCCGCCTGCAGTCGGGCAGCTCGGAAATTCGCAACTGGCTGGTCGCCGCGGGCACGGCGCAGTCGCTGGCCCTGCAATGGGCCTCGTATGTGCCCGGCTACCGGTCGCCGGCCTTGAGCGGCACCGGCCTGTGCTGGGCGGCGTGGCGGTAGAGACGGATCAGAAAATTCGACCACGGAGACACTCCGTTGACGTGTGGTTTCCCCGACCGGGGGACAACACGTTCTGTTCGGGCAAAGTTCTCGCCATGGCAGGAAAATTCAAGACAGCCGCCAACGTGACACTTATGTCATCTCCATGTGACTGCAATCACAGCCGGATCGGGCCACCGGTCGTAAGCTGTGGGATAGATCGTGGAGACATGAACCATGCCGGTATTCAACAGACTGCTTGCCGCCGTCGCCATCGTCACGGTCGTGCTGGCCGGCCTTGCCCGGTTCTCAGGCCCGAGCGGTGCTGCAAACCCGGACACGCAGTTTTGCCCGATGGGGTCGTGCGTCTTCGACGGTACGTTTGACGCCGATTGAGCGGCACTCCGTCGAACAGGATTGGGGCGGCGATCAGGCCGCGGTCTCTTTCCTCACCCGTCCCGCGCGCGAAATCCACGACCGGAGATCGTCCTTGAGCGCCGCCCGGCGCTGAGGATCGGTCTTGTCGTCGGCGCCGACGCGGACTTCATGGACGAGGCGCGCCGGGGCGCCGAATACCAGGATGCGGTCACCCAGAACCAGAGCCTCGTCGAGGCTGTGGGTGACCATGAGGAACGTCGTCTTCTGCTTGTGGGCAAGCGCCAGGAAATCGGTGCGCAGCCGCGTCGCCGTGACCTCGTCCAAGGCGCTGAACGCCTCGTCGAGCAGCAGCACCTCCGGACGCTCCTCATCGAGAAGCTGGTCAAATGGGTCCCCATCGCAACACGACCCTACCAGGGGTGTTGCACTTGGTCCGTGAACTCGCGGTGTCCAGACCTCCGATGTTCGTACACGTTGCCCAGATGGATGCCCGCTTTTCGCGGGCATGACGAGGGGGAGGCTGGGCATGACGGGGCTAGAGAGCGGGTCGTTCATTTGCCGAAATATCCCGGGGACAGGTTGCCGCGCACGACCTTGGCGAGGTCGAGCTCGTCCTCGCCGGGAACGCGGATCACGGTGAATTCCGGTCCCGGGTTGAGCGGCAGGGTCGCGTCCAGCCCCATCTTGGCGCTGATCCCGTCCGTGGCCGACGGATCGAGCCGCGAGCCCTGGGCCGCCGGGATGACCAGCAGGTCCTTGTCGGCCTGGAAGCGCGTCGCCACCGCCCACTCGACCTGGCGCGGATCATGGATGTCGACGTCGTGATCGACCACGATGACGTGCTTCACGTCGTAATGGCTGGAGAACGCCGCCATGATCACGTTCGCGGCCTCGGCGGGCTGGCGCTTCTTCAGCTTCACATAGAGGTGGTAGCGGCACACGCCGCCCGGCGCCAGGTGGACATCCTGCACGTTGGGAAAGTTGCGCTGAAGATAGGACAGGATCGTCGCTTCGCGCGGGATGCCGCCAAGCAGAAGATGCTCGAGGCCGCCGGGGACGATGGTGTGGAACAGCGGTTTCTGGCGGTGCGTCACCGCGGTGATCTCGATGACCTGGCGCTCGCCCTTCGGCCCGTAATATTGCGGGAACTCGCCGAACGGCCCCTCGGGGGCGCGGACCTTGGGCAGGATGCGGCCCTCGATCACGATCTCGGAATCCGCCGGCACGCGGATGTCGCCGCGGATCGATTTGACGACGCGCAGCGCCCGGCCGTGCAGCGCCCCGGCGATCTCGAGCTCGTCGGCATCCAGCGGTGCGATCGCCTGCGAGGCCAGCAAGGTGAGAGGATCGACGCCGATCACGATCGAGACCGGCAGCGCCTCGCCCTTCTCTTCCGCCGCCGTATAGAAGCGGTTGAGATCGCGCGGCAGGATGAGGATGCCCAGACGGTCGGGCGATTGAAGCTGCAGGCGGTTGATCGAGACGTTCTGCCGGCCGGTCGCCGGATTGCGGGCGATGACCAGCCCGGCGGTGATGTACGGCCCGGCGTCCAGCTCGTTGTGCGTCGGCAGCGGCAGCAAGCCCGCAAGATCGATGTCGTTGACGATCACCTCCTGGCAGGGCGCCTCGGCGCGCGGCACCTCGTGCCAGGCGAGCGGCGCGTCAGCGGCGCGCCTGAAGCGCGCCAGCAGCTCGCCCGGCGGGACACCCATCGCTTCCGCCATCCACGCCCGCGCGGCCAGCACGCCCGAGACGACCGGCAGCGGGTGGCCGTCCGGCGACGGGAAGAGCATGGCCTGCTTGCCTTCAAGCTTCTTCGCGATCGCCGCCAGCTCGAAGCGCAAACCCACATTCGGGGCGATCTCTGCGACCCGGCCGGTCGCGGCCAGGTGGCGGAGCCAGGCGCGCAAGGTCGGGAACGGGGCCCCGGTCTCGCGTGATGTGTCGCGTGATGCGTCCGCCATGATGCTCCTCCCGCGCCGACTATATCAGAGGCCCGACCGCGGATAGAACCCACGCGGCCACGTCCGGGCCGGGCTCGGACCGGTGCCGATTTACCCTGGCGTCTCATTTTTGCCGCCCCGGCCGGCTGTATTGCCAAGCAAGAGTCGCCCGCTATAGTGCGCCGCCATGACACGGCCCTCCACCGTCCCCCTCGCGCGCGCGGCATGAGCGAGCGCGTGGTCGTCGCCGGCGCCGGGCCGACCGGCCTGGTCACCGCCCTCTGCCTGGCCGAGCACGGCATTCCGGTGATCGTGCTCGAAGCCGAGCCGGCGCTGCCGGAGAACCTGCGCGCCTCGACCTTCCATCCGCCGACCCTCGACATGCTCGATCGGTTCGACGCGACCGAGCGGCTGATCGCGATGGGGCTGGTGGCGCCCAGGTTCCAGTATCGCACCCGGCACGGCGGCTGCTTCGCCGAGTTCGACTTCGAGGTGCTGCGCGACGAGACGCGGCATCCCTACCGGGTGCAATGCGAGCAGTACAAGCTGAACGCTGTGCTGCTCGAGCGGCTGACGCGATCCGCCACCGCCGACATCCGGTTCAAGACCAGCCTGATAGGCGTCGAGGCGCAGGGCGAGTGCCCGGTCGCGGTCGTGCAGCAGGGCGGGCGGACGGAGCGGATCGACGCCCGTTACGTGGTCGGCGCCGAAGGAGCGCGCAGCGTGGTGCGCGAGGCGATGGGCATCGCCTTCGAAGGCTTCACATGGCCCGAGCGGTTCCTGGTGGCCAGCACGCCGTTCCCGTTCGAAGAGCATTTCAAAGACCTGACCCAGGTGAACTACATCGCCGACCCCGACGAATGGTTCTTCCTGCTGCGCGTCTCCGATATGTGGCGGACGATGATCCCGACCCGCGCCGAGGAAAGCGACGAGGCGGTGCTGAGCGACGAGCAGGTCCAGCGCCGGCTCAACCGCATCGTCCCCATGGCAGCGCCGTATCCGGTGACGCACCGGACGCTGTATCGCGTGCACCAGCGCGTCGCCGCGGCCTATCGCAAGGGACCATGCTTCCTGGTCGGCGACGCGGCACACATCAACAACCCGCTGGGCGGCATGGGGATGAACGGCGGCGTCCACGACGCCTTCAACCTCGCCGAGAAGCTCACGGCGGTGTGGCACGGCGAGAAGGACGAGACCTATCTCGATCTCTACGAGCGGCAGCGCCGCCCGGTGGCGCTCGAATACGTGAACACGATCACCATCCGCAACAAACGCAACCTCGAGGCGCGCGACCCCGACGAGCAACGCCGCTTCCAGGACAGCATGCGCGCCGCCGCAGCCGATCCGGAGAAGGCGCGGGCCTATCTCCGCCAAGTGTCGATGATCGCGAGCCTGGAGAAGGCGGCGAGCGTCAGCTAGCGCCAACCCTCACCCTCCCGATCACTGCGTGATCGGGCCCGTTTTGTAAGTCGCCCTCTCTCGTGTCGTCACGCCTCCGCGCGCCGACACGGCCTCTCCCACTTCGTGGTAGAGGGGCTTCTTAGGCCGGCGCCTCGATGGGGACGTGGAAGACGAACTCGACGCCGGGATCCAACCGCCGGACCTCCAGGGTCGCAGCGAGCTGGGTCTCCAGCGCCCGGATGATCCGCATGCCGAGGCCTTTGCCGCGCGCGGCATCGAAGTCCTTGGGCAGCCCGACGCCGTGGTCGCGGACGGAGATCGCCAGATTGTCGCCGTCGCGATCGAGACGGACGCTGAGGCGACCGTCCGCGACGTTCGGGTAGGCGTATTTCATCGCGTTGGTCACCAGCTCGTTCACCACCAGCGCGATCGGCACGGCGCGGTCGGCGGGCACCAGGACGCCGTCGGGTGCGGCGATCTCGACGTGGCAGTGGCCGATCGACCGGTCGAGATCCTTGCACACGTCCGACAGATAGCGGCCGAGGTCGATCGCCTGCAGGGTGCCGCCGCCGCTGTAGAGGTTTTCGTGGACGTGAGCGATCGCGAACACACGCGTCGCGGCTTCCTTGAGGTCACGCTCGCTCTCGCTGCCAGCCTTGGCCTTGGCCTGGAGCTGCAGCATGTTGGCGACGAGTTGAAGGCTGTTCTTCACGCGATGATTGATCTCGGCGAGCAGCACCTTGTGGGCGTCGAGCGCGGCCCTGAGGTCGCTCTCGATCCGCTGCCGTTCGATCGCCGTGCCGACGATGTTGCCGGCCCCCTGCAGGAAGGTGAGGTCGTGGGCGGTGAATTCGCCTGATGACCGGCTGTCGACTTCGAGGATGCCGAACGGATCGCCGCTGCCTTTCAGGATCACGTTCATCGCCCGGCGGATGCCGTATTTGACCAGGAGATGGGGCGTGCGGAATCGCTGCTCGTGCTCCAGATGATTGGAGATCACCGGCTTGCCGGTGCGGAGCGCAAACCCGCCGGGCGACAGAAGGTCGGCGCCGATCGTCGCCTTGCCCACGACATCCGGGCCCCAGCCGATCCCGGCCCGCACCAGGAACAGGTTCTTGGTCGGCAGGTACTCCATGATCTTGGAGAACTCCGCCTCCAGGCCCTCGGCCACGAGGGCGACGGTGCGGCCGAGCAGTTCGTCGAACGGGATTCCCCGCAGGGACAGCACGGCGAGCTCGGCGAGAATTTCCTGCTGCCGGATGCGCTGCTTGAGCGCGCGTTCCGTCAGTTCCGAAGCCGAATCGCCGACCGGCGGCTCGACGACCGCCGCCGCGGCCGAGCGCGAAATAGAAGACGAAGACATAGACCGCCCCTGCCCAAAATGGGCCCTTTTGAGCGACAGCCTGCGCCCGCCGCGGTCTTTATAGGCGGTCTTATAGGTCGTGAGCCCTGAGGACGGCCCAGGACGACCGTTTTCGGCGAGACGACCGTTTTCGGCGAGCGGTGTATGCGATCTAGCACCGTCGGGCGACGCTGTCCAAAAACAAATCCATGCCCACAAGGCCGCCCAGCGCTAAGGCGCCGGGGTGCCTTGCGCCGCGGCCTGGAAGCCGCCACGATCCGCCCGGGGTGAAACGCATGCACAAGATCGAGATCAGGCCGGGCGTCCGGATCGCCTATGAAGACGACTGGTTCGGCCCGCCATGGACGATTCCGGACACGGTCGTCATGGTCCACGGCAACTCCGAATCCTCGCGCGCCTGGACGGGCTGGGTGCCGCATCTGGCCGGACGCTATCGGGTGGTGCGTCCGGACCTGCCGGGTTTCGGCGCGTCGAGCGAACCGCCCGGCTATGGCTGGAGCTCGAGCGAGCTCGCGGCCGAACTGGCCCGGTTCCTCGATCGGCTCGGTCTCGCGACGTGCCATCTGATCGGCGCCAAATATGGCGGCTCGGCCTGCGTGCAGCTGGCCAGCGACCAGCCGGCGCGATTTCGCTCGCTCAGCCTGTTCGGCTCGCCGGTGCGCGGGAGCGGCAGCGGCAATGCCGACGCCATCCGCGCCACCGGCGTCAAACAATGGGCGGCGGCGACGATGCGCCAGCGGCTGGGCAGCGGCGCGGCGGCGGCGCAGATCGCCTGGTGGACCGAGTTCATGGGAGAGGCCAATCCGCGCGCCGCGTTCGGCACGTCGTCGGCGCGCATCGACATGGACCTCGAAGAGAGGCTGGCGCGCATCAGCGCGCCAACCTTGATCGTCACCACCGCCGAAAGCGGCTTGCAGTCGGTCGAGGCGGTCGAGCGCTATGCGCGGCGCATCCCGGGCGCGCGGGTGATCGTGCTGCCCGGCGACAGCTATCACATTGCCGCGGTCGAGCCCGTGCTCTGCGCCGGCCACGCGTTGCGGTTCATCGACGAGGTGTCGGGTCGCGGCACGGCGGCCCCGGGCCGCGCGGCGGAATGAGCAGCCGGCAAATGACGACGCGACGCGGTCGCGGCCTGCGGCTGGTCGCCGTGGCCCTGGCGGGTCTCGCCGCGGCATCGGCGGCCGGCGCGCAAACCTATCCGGCCAGGCCCGTCCGCCTCCTGGTCGGCTTTCCACCCGGCGGCGGCGCCGACATGATCGCCCGGCAGCTGTCGCCGCGGCTGTCGCAGGAGCTGGGCCAGTCCTTCGTCGTCGACAATCATCCCGGCGCCAACGGCCGCATCGGCGCCGACATGACCGCCAAGGCGCCGCCCGACGGCTACACGCTCCTGGTGTCGACCGAAGGCGCCCTGGTGATCGGGCCGCATATCGCGCAGAAGCCCAGCTACGACGCGCTCCAGGATTTTACGCCGGTGACGCTGCTCAGCCGCACCGCGGTGATCCTCGCGGCGAACCCGTCGCTGCCCGTGCGCAGCCTCGGCGATCTGCTGGCGCTCGCCAAAGCCAAGCCGGGGAGCCTGTTCTACGGCTCCTCCGGCTTCGGCGGCCCCAATCATCTGGCCGGCGAGGTGTTCAAGAAGCAGGCCGGGGTCGAGATCGAGCACGTCGCCTACAAGGGCACCGGAGCGGTCATCCCCGCACTGCTGTCCGGCCAGGTGCAGCTCATGTTCGGTTTCGTGCCGGGGCTGGCGCCGTTCGTGAAGTCCGGCGACATGACGGCGCTCGGCGTCGGCAGCAGCAAGCGATCCGCCGCCTTGCCGGAGGTGCCGACGATCGACGAGGCGGGAGTTCCCGGCTATGACATGACGTCGTGGATCGGCGTGCTGGCGCCGGCCCGCACACCGCCGGAGATCGTCCGCCGGCTCCGCGACACGATGGCCGCGATTCTTTTGACGCCGGAGATCCGCGACGGCCTGATCCGCGACGGGCTGGAGCCGATCGCCAGCACGCCCGAGGAGTTCGCGGCGTTCCTGCACCGCGAAGATGCGAAATACGCCGGGCTGCTCGCCGGACTCGACATCAAAGAGTGACCGCCATGTTTCACCCGAGGGGGCCGCGTGCCACATTGCCCGACGGGGCCGAGATCGCCTACGACGTGCACGACTTCACCCCGCCGTGGACCGCGGCGGAGCCGGTCGTGCTGGTGCACGGGTTCAGCAAGAACCGGAAATTCTGGTACGGCTGGATCCCCGAGCTTTCGGCGCGCTATCGGGTGATCAACCTCGACCAGCGCGGCCACGGCGAGTCGAGCCCGGTGGCCCGCGGGTTCAAAATGGCGCTGCGCCCGTTCTCGAACGACCTCGCGGCGGTCCTGGACGCGCTGGAGTTCGACAGTGCCCATTTCATCATGGCCGAGTTCAGCGCCGCCGTGGCGATCGATTTCGCGGCCGCCTTCGCGCCGCGCATCCGCAGCCTGGTGCTGCCGGGCTTTGCGTATAACTATCGCGCCTCGACCGTGGACCGCTCCGAATGGATCGATCTGGCCGAACAGCAAGGGGCCGCGGCGTGGGCGCGCGCCACCAACCAGCACCGGCTGCCGGTAGACGCCGATCCGGCGATGCGGGAGTGGTATATCGCCGAGCAGTCCAAGGTGCCGGGATGGTTCCTCGGCGCCTTGTTCCGCTTCAACCGCGACCTCGACCTCACCGCCGAGCTGCCGAAGATCACGCCGCCGACCTTGCTGATCGCCGGCGGCGACGCGCGCCAGGGCACGGTCGAGACCGTACGCAAGGGGGCCGGCATGATCCCGCGCTGCCGCCTCGCGGTGCTCGACGGGCTGCCCTACAACGTGATGTCCGCCGCGCCAGCGCGCTGCGTCGCCGAGACGCTTCGCTTCCTCGACGACGTGCGCGGCGGGCGGATCTGACGCGCTAGCGCTTGGCCGGCGCGCGCTCGCTGAACAGGACGCCGCCCTTGGCCTTGGACGTCTTCGGCGCTTCGACGATCTGGATCGTCACCGCCTCGGCGTCGACGTCGAAGTTGCGCACGACGGCGCTGGTGATGTCCTTGATCAGGGCGCGCTTCTGGTCGATCGAGCGGCCCTCGACGGCATAAACGATGATCTCCGGCATGTGCACCTCCCGTTGAAGAGCCGCGGCGATTGCGGTGATGGTGCCCCCAGCCGGACTTGAACCAGCACGCCGTTGCCGGCAACAGATTTTGAGTCTGCCGCGTCTACCGTTCCGCCATGGGGGCGCTCGGGGTGGCACTATAACCGCCGGCAATGGCCGGTCAATCCAGGGCACGTTGCGCCGAAGCCGGCCGCCTGCTACACCCCGCCGCACCCAATTCCGGAGCGACAAGCGGGCATGATGCAGCGACTTTACGACCGGGTGATGGCGCTTGCCGCCCGGCCCGACGCGATCTATTGGCTGGCCGCGGTGTCGTTCATCGAGAGCTCGGTGTTCCCGATCCCGCCGGACATCCTGCTCATCCCGATGATCCTGGCCAACCGCGAGCGCGCGTTCTGGCTGGCGACGGTGTGCACCGTGTCGTCGGTCCTCGGCGGCTATGTCGGCTACGCGATCGGCTATTTCGCCTTCGACGCGATCGGACAGCGCATCCTCGCCTTCTACGGCGCGATGGACAAATACGCCGCCGTCAAGGAGACGTTCGACCACTGGGGGGCGTGGTTCATCATCGTCAAGGGAGCGACCCCCATCCCCTACAAGCTGGTCACCATCTTCGCCGGCACGGTGAAGTTCGACCTGCTGCAGTTCACGATCTCGTCGCTGATCTCGCGGGCGATCCGGTTCTACCTGCTGGCCGCCCTGCTGTGGCAGTTCGGCCCGCCGATCCGCGACTTCATCGAACGCCGCCTGATGCTGGTGACGACCGGGTTCGTCGTGCTGCTGGTCGGCGGCTTCGTCGTGATCCGCTATGTGGTCTAAGGTTACATCGCGCGATGCGGCGCTGATCCTGCTCATCGGCAGTGCGGCCCTCCTCGGCGGGGCGTTTGCGTTCCAGTATATCGGCGGGCTCGCTCCCTGCATCCTGTGCTGGTGGCAGCGCTACGCCCACATGGCGACGATCGTCGTCGCAGCCACGGCGCTGGCCGCGTCGCGCAGCGGCGATTCCCGCGCCGGCTGGGTCCTGGTCGCGGCGGCCGGCCTCACCCTGCTGGCCGGGGCCGGCATCGCGGCGTTCCATGTCGGGGTCGAGCAGCACTGGTGGGCCGGCACGGCCGAATGCGGCTCGCCGGTCGGCGGTGCGGGCGGCATCGAGGAGCTGCGGGCGCGCCTGATGGCCCAGCCGGTCGTCCGCTGCGACGAGGTCGCCTGGTCGCTGTTCGGCATTTCCATGGCCGGCTATAATTTCCTCGTCTCGCTGGCGCTGGCGGCGTTCGCCGGGCTCGCCAGCGCCCGCCACCTGGCCCGCCCCGCATGACCGAGCCCTCCGTCCCCACCGCCCGCCCCCGCCTGCCCGGCGATCCCAGCCGCGAGGAGGAGGTCCAGCGCATGCTGCGGGTCGACCATGCCGGCGAATACGGCGCGGTCCGCATCTATGCGGGTCAGCTGGCCGTGCTCGGCAACACGCCAGCCGGCCGCGTCATCCGCCGCATGGCCGACCAGGAGCAGAAGCATCTCGACCGCTTCGACCGGCTGCTGCCGGCGCGCCGCGTGCGCCCGACCCTGCTCGGCCCGGTGTGGCATGCGGCGGGCTTCGCCCTGGGGGCCGCGACGGCGCTGCTGGGCGAACGGGCGGCCATGGCCTGCACGGTCGCCGTCGAAGAGGTGATCGACGAGCATTACTCCGCCCAAGCCGAGGCGCTCGGCGCCGAGGAGCCCGAGCTCAAGGCGACGATCGAGGAGTTCCGCCAGGACGAGCTCGCCCATCGCGACGAAGGCCTCGCCCACGGCGCCGCCGAGGCGCCCGGCTACGAGTCGCTGAGCGCCGCCATCAAGGCCGCGTCGCGCCTCGCGATCTGGCTGTCGACTCGGCTCTGAGCGCGTCCGCCGGGCAGAATTCCGCTGAAATTGCTGAAAGTTTTTCCCGCAATCGCGGGAAACAAATCTTCCGCGCATTGTCATGAATGAGCCCTTTTCTCGCCACGTTCTCCTGGTACCTCATCGCGTACACGACGAGGGAAGGAGGGCAATATGTGGGGCCCACGGAAATCGTATCTCAATGCAGATGAGCCGCAGCTTGACGATGTCCTGGACGATCCGGTCATCCAGGCGGTGATGAGCCGCGACGGCGTCGTCCGCGACGACATCGTGGATTTGGCGCTGGCGGTGCGCGCGCGCTTCGATACCGCGGCAAAAAATTCCGTGTGCTGCGGGTTCAAGTAACGCTTGGTTAAGAAGCGCGGCGTAAAGTCCGGGACAGGTGCAATCCAGCGTGGGAGCCAAGCCCATGGCCAACAGAACCAACACCTCGAACACCCGGACGACGCAGCTTCTCGACCTGCTCCGCGACATTGCGGCAGCCCTCAACCCGGTCAATGTGTGGAACGCCCTCAACGAGGCGGTTGACGGTGTGTGCCTGATGGAGCCGGCGCGGATCCGTTCGCAGCCCCGTCGCCGGCGTTAATTTAGTCCCTCAGACGCCGGGGCGGCACGTCCGTGCCGCTTGGCTTCGCGCGCATTCCTTAGTCCCTCAACGCCGGGCAGCCTGCATCCGCAGGCCTTGGCTTCGCGGGCATTCTTTAGCGCCTCAAACGCCGGGCGGCCTGCATCCGCAGGCCTTGGCTTCGCGCCATTAGGCGCGCCGCCGCAGTCGCGGCGGTTATCTGGGTCCTCGGAAGCCTCGGGCTTTTCTCTCAAAAAAGAGTCCCTCAGACGCCGGGCGCGGCACATCCGTGCCGCTTGGCTTCGCGCCTTTAGGCGCGCGACCGCAGTCGCGGTCGATATCTGCGGTCCTCGGAAGCCTCGGGCTGTTGTTAAACAGGATCCAGTTCGGAATCCCAGTACAGGAAGTCGCGCCAGCTCTCGTGCAGGAAGTTCGGCGGGAAGGACCGGCCGTTCTCCTGCAGCTGTTGCGAGGTCGGCTGAACCGGGGCGTGGCGCGGGTACATATGTGCCTCGCGCGGCAGCCGGTTGCCCTTCTCGAGATTGCACGTCCCGCACGCCGTCACGACGTTGTACCACACCGTCCGGCCACCCTTGGACCGCGGCACGATGTGGTCGAAGGTCAGGTCGTGGGTCGGGAAGCCGTCGCCGCAATACTGGCAGGTGAAGCGGTCGCGCAGGAACACGTTGAACCGGGTGAAGGCCGGCCGGCGGCTCGCCTGGATGTACTCCTTCAGCGAGATCACGCTGGGCAGGCGCATCTCCATCCGCGGCGAGCGGATGACCCGGTCGTATTCGGAGACGATGTTCACCCGGTTGAGGAACACCGCTTTCACGGCATCCTGCCAGGACCACAAGGATAGGGGGAAATAGCTGAGCGGACGGAAGTCGGCGTTCAGCACCAGAGCCGGGCAATTGTCGATCAAACCGGGCAAACTCACCAACCCTGTCGTCTCAACATACCCACCCCGAACGGTGGGGTTCTACAATTTGATAGGCCAAGTGCGTCAAAAACACAACCTGTCGAATGATGACTGTTCGGTGACCAAGATTAGGGCCTAACCCAAGACCCGGCCAAGGAATTTTACGCCGGCCGCGATGCCCTCCTCGTCGATCGAATGCGGTAGCCCCGGACGGCGCAAGGTCTCGATCGCGATTCCGGCCCGGCGCAGCCCCTGGGCGGCGGCGTCCATCGCGGCAAACGGCACGATCGGATCGGCGTCGCCATGAACCAGCAGCACCGGCGGCTTCGATTGGAGTTCACCGCCGAGGAGATCGGCGCCCACCAGGGCCCCAGAGTACCCGAGTACCCCGGCGATCGGCTTGGCCCGGCGCGGCGCCACATAGAGCGACATCATCGTCCCTTGCGAAAAGCCGAGCAGCGCCAGCTTGTCGTCGGCAAGGCCATAACGGGCGAGCTCAGCGTCGATGAAGGTGTCGAGGATCGGCGCCGAGGCGCGGACTCCGCCCAAAACCACGTCCGGGCTGCGGTCCTGAAGGCTGAACCACTGGCGGCCCATCGGCGCCATGTCGCAGGGAAACGGCGCATGCGGCGAGACGAAGGCGGCGTTCGGCAGGCCTCGCGCGAAATAGTGGGCGAGGCCGATCAGGTCGTTGCCGTCGGCGCCGAGCCCATGCAGCAGCAGCACCAGCTGCCGGGGCCTGCCACCCGCGGCCGGGCCGAAGCGCGGCCCCTCGAGAGCAAAAATATCGGACATCGGAACTCCGTGTGTTGGCGACCTGCGAGATGGGGGCGGCCGGGGCGGCCGGACCGGTCCGGGGCGCGCGCCGACAAGCTACACGGTTTATAATGTCATCTGGCCATGACCACCGTCACCCGTTTTGCCCCCTCGCCCACGGGCCGGCTGCATCTCGGACACGCCTACTCGGCGCTGTTCGCGCGCCAGGAGGCGCGCACCGCGCGCGGCCGCTTCCTGCTGCGCATCGAAGATATCGATGCCGGCCGCTGCAAGCCCGAATTCGAAGCCGGAATCTACGAAGACCTGAGCTGGCTCGGCCTCAACTGGGAGACGCCGGTCCGCCGCCAGTCCGAGCATATCGCCGAATATCAGGCGGCGATCGACCGGTTGACGGGGGAGGGCCTGCTCTATCCCTGCTTCTGCACGCGGGCCGAGATCAAGGCCGAGATCCAGCGCTCGGGGGCGGCCCCGCACGGCCCACCCTTCGACAACCACTCAGGGGGCCCGCTCTATCCCGGCACCTGCCGCGACCTCGAGCCGGATGAGCGTGAGCGGCGCATCGCCGCCGCCGGACCCTTTGCGCTGCGCCTCGACGTCCACAAGGCCGCGGCCCTGGCCGGCGAGATGTTCTTCCGCGACGTCCGCCACGGCCGGGTGCTCGCCGAGCCGGAGGGGTTCGGCGACGTCGTGCTGGCGCGCAAGGACATCCCCACCAGCTACCACCTGGCGGTGACGCTCGACGACCATGCGCAGGGAATCACGCTGGTGACGCGCGGCGCCGACCTGTTCCCGGCGACTCATCTCCACCGCCTGCTGCAGGCGCTGCTCGGCCTGGCGACGCCCGAATATCACCATCACAAGCTGCTCTTCGGCTCGGGCGGCCGCAAGCTGTCGAAGAGCGAGGACGCGCCGACCCTGCAGTCGTTGCGCGAGACCGGCCACTCGCCCGAGGAGGTGCGGCTGATGGCGATCGCGGCGGCGACGCGTTAGGCCGATGCAGGCGCCGAAATCCTACGCCGAGTTCTGGCCCTATTACCTGGGCGAGCATCGGCGGCCGGCGACGCGCGCGATCCACCTCGCCGGGACCGGACTGGGCTTGGTCCTCTGCCTGATCGGGCTGATCACGCTCGACTGGCGATGGCTGCTCGCGGCACTCCTCGTCGGCTACGGGCTTGCCTGGGTCGGCCATGCCGCCATCGAGCGCAACCGGCCGGCGACATTCCAGCACCCGCTATGGTCGCTGAAGAGCGACCTGCGCATGCTGGGGCTGTTTCTCATGGGCCGGCTCGCGGGCGAGCTCAGCAAGCATGGGCTGCGCTAGTGGTGCGACTCTGACGGATGATACCCAGTGCAGGACATCCTCAGTCGTCACCCCGGCCAAGCGGCGCAGCCGCGCGAGCCGGGGTCCATGCTGCCACGGGCGAGATGGACCCCGGATCTCGCTTCGCTCGTCCGGGG
>DASWFO010000238.1:0-38619 GCA_036394195.1 Alphaproteobacteria bacterium
TTCGGCTGGGTGGTCGAGATCGATCCCTACGACCCCACATTCACGCCGATCAAGCGGACGGCCCTTGGCCGCTTCAAGCACGAAGCCGCCACCACGTGGCTGAACCCGAACGGCACGGTGACCGTCTATTCCGGCGACGACGAGCGCAACGAGTACCTCTACAAGTTCGTCACCCGCAGCAAGTACAACCCGAAGGACCGTCACGCCAACATCGGGCTGCTCGACGACGGCACCCTGTACGTGGCGCAGTTCCATGACGACGGCAAGGTCAGATGGCTGCCGCTTGTCTTCGGCCAGGGCCCGCTCAGCACGGCCAACGGATTCGCCAGCCAGGCCGACGTGCTGATCGAGGCCCGGCGCGCCAGCGATCTGCTCAAGGCGACGCCGATGGACCGGCCGGAGGACGTCGAGACCAATCCGATCACCGGACGGACCTACGTCATCCTGACCAACAACACCGCCCGCAAGCCCGACCAGGTCGACAGGGCAAACCCGCGCCCCAACAACGAGTACGGCCAGATCCTCGAGCTGATCCCGCCGGGCAAAGGCCAGGCCGCCGACCACGCGGCGCTGGAGCACCAGTGGGACGTCTTCCTGCTGGCCGGCCCACCCAACAGCGGCGCCAAATACGGGCCTGGCCTCTCGGCCTCGGGCTGGTTCGCCAATCCCGACAACATGACCTTCGATAAGAAGGGTCGGATCTGGATCGCCTCCGACCAGGGCACCGAGCAGCCCAAGTTCGGCATCGGCGACGGCATCTGGGCGGCCGATACCATGGGTGCCGGCCGCGCGGTCACCAAATTCTTCTATCGGACGCCGACCGGGGCCGAGATGTGCGGCCCGTGCTTCACGCCCGACAACAAGACGTTCTTCGTCGCCGTCCAGCACCCGGCGGCGGACGACAGCCCGAACTCCACCTTCGACAACCCGACCACCCGCTGGCCGGATTTCTCACCCGCTCTGCCGCCGCGACCTTCCATAGTCGCAATTACCAAAGACGACGGCGGCGATATCGGCACCTGAGCCGATCCGACCTCAAGATCCCGGCGCTCTCACGGGCGCCGGGTTTTTTTCGTCTAGGGCAGGCCGAACGCCCGTTCGGCAGGCAGGAACTCGAGGCCGAGCGCCTGGGCGACCGCCGGATGCGTGATCCGCCCTTTATGGACGTTGAGGCCATGCCGCAGATGCACGTCGGCGGCGAGCGCCCCGGCGACACCCTTGTCGGCAAGCGCCACCACGAACGGGAGGGTGGCGTTGTTCAGCGCGATAGTTGAGGTGCGCGCCACCGCCCCCGGCATATTGGCGACGCAGTAATGCACCACTCCATCGACGATGTAGATCGGATCGGCATGGGTGGTGACGCGGCTGGTTTCGAAGCACCCGCCCTGATCGATCGAGATGTCGACCATCACCGAGCCCCGGCGCATGCGGCGCACCATCTCGCGGGTCACCAGCTTGGGGGCCGCAGCCCCCGGCACCAGGACCGCGCCAATGACGAGATCGGCGGTGAGCACGTGCTGCTCGATCGCATCGCGGGTCGCAAACACGGTGTGCAGGCGCGAGCCGAATTGCAGGTCGAGGTCGTAGAGCCGCGGCAGCGATTTATCGATGACGATCACATGCGCCTCGACGCCCATCGCCATGCGCGCCGCGTTGGTCCCGGACACCCCGCCGCCGAGGATCACGACCTTGGCGGCGGGCACGCCGGGCACGCCGCCCAAGAGGAGGCCCGAGCCGCCCTGCCGCCGCTCGAGGCAATGGGCGCCGACCTGGATCGACATCCGACCCGCCACTTCGCTCATCGGCGCCAGAAGTGGCAGCCCGCCGGTCGCCGACGTCACCGTCTCGTAGGCGATGGCGGTACAGCCGGAGGCGAGCAGCCCCTTGGCCTGCTCGGGGTCAGGAGCCAGGTGCAGATACGTGAATAGCACGTGCTCGGGGCGCAGCCGCTTGATCTCGACCGGCCGCGGCTCCTTGACCTTGACGATCATCTGCGCCGCCGCAAAGACCTCGTCGGCAGATGGGGAAATCTGCGCTCCGGCAGCCCGGTAATGCTCGTCATCGAAGCCGATGTCGTACCCGGCACCGGCCTCGACCAGGACCTCGTGTCCGTGGCTCACCAGCTCGCGCACGCTGGCCGGGGTCAGCCCGACCCGATGCTCTTCGTTCTTTATTTCCTTGGGAACGCCGATGCGCATGCGAAGCCTCGCGACCTTGGAGCCGGCCGGAACAATGCGGGCCCGGCCCCGTGCGGTCAATCCGGTCCTCGCAGCCCCCCGAGTCGCCATGGTAAGCACCGCCCATGACGGAGGGTCCGCCGCGGACGATTCTGGTTTATGTCGGGCTCGACCTGATGGGCGACGGCCTCATGAAGCTGCCGTTCGTGCGCGCGTTGCGCGCGGCCTTCCCGGCCGCCCGCATCACCTGGCTCGCCGGTCACGGCAAGACGGTGTATGCCGGCGCGTTGAAGCCGCTGGTCGCCGGCCTGATCGACGACGTGATCGAGGACGCCGGCATCGGCATCGCTGCCGCCGAGCTTCTGCGCCGGCCGCTGCGCGGGCGCCGCTTCGACCTCCTCATCGACACGCAGCGGCGGGTCCTGACCACGCTCATCCTGCGCCGCATCGCGCACGAGCGCTTCCTGTCTCCGGCCGCGGGCTATCTGCTGTCGGACATCAAGCCCGATGGTCGCGACAAGAAGCCGCCGGCTCTGATCCGCCAGCTCCTTGATCTGGTGGAGCTGGCGAGCGGCCGCCCGGCGGACCCGCATCGCGGCCCGGCCTTGCCGGCCGATGTCCTCGCCGCGGCGGAGCGCCTGCTCCCCGCGGGCCAGGCCTATGTCGGCCTCGCCCCCGGTGCCGGCGGCCGCCACAAATGCTGGCCGCTGGAGAATTTCGTAGCACTGGCCCGCCGGCAAACCGAGCAACACCGCGTGCCGGTCCTCATCCTGGGACCCGCGGAAGCCGAATGGGTCGAACCGCTCCGCCAGGCGCTGCCGGGTGCCAGATTCCCGCTGCAAGAGACGACGAGCCCGGATCCCTTGCTGACACTCGCCTTGGCCAGCCGCATGACCGCGGCCGTGGCCAACGACAGCGGCGGCGGCCATCTGCTGGCCGCCGGCGGAGTGCCGCTCGTGTCGCTGTTCGGCCCGACGTCGCCGGCGAAGTTCGCACCGCTGGCCCGGCACCTCACGATCCTCCGGGCGCAGGAATTCGGCGGCGACAGCATGGCGGCGATCCCGGTCGACGCCGTCGCGGCTGCTCTCGATGCGATCGTTTAGTCGTCCACGATCAGCGCCGGCTTACGGGCGACCGCGGCGTTGGGAAAGCGCTGCATCAGCCACAGCACCATGACCAGCCCAGGAACCGCTGCCAACGCAGTGAGCGCGAAGAAGGACGCCCAATCGAGCTGTTCCGACAGCCACCCGGCGGGTGCGGAGAGCAACCGAGTCGGCAACGCCGCAAGCGACGAGAACAGCGCGTATTGCGTGGCGGTGAACGCTACGTTGCAGAGGCTGGACAGGTAAGCGACGAACGCGGCCGATCCCATCCCGCCGGTGAAGTTCTCGGAAAAGATCGTGACGGTCAGCAGCAGAGGATCGTGCCCGACCCAGGCTTGGACGACGTACATGAAATTCGACGCCATCTGAAGCAAGCCGCAGATGAACAGGCTCCGATAAAAGCCCAGACGATAGGCCACAGCACCGCCGGCCGCGACGCCGGCGAGCGTGGCGCCAAACCCGAAGACCTTGCTGATGCTCGCAATCTCAACCTTCGTGAAGCCCATCGCGACATAGAACGGGTTGGCCATCACACCGGCGAGGGCATCGCCGAACTTGTAGAGAATCACGAACGCGAGGATCGCCGCCCAACCCGGGCGGGTCATGAAGTCGGCGAATGGCTGGATGACGGCTGTGGTCAGCCACTCGCGAACGCGATCCGCGGCGGGGCCGGAGCGGCTTTCGGCCGGCTGATCGGGGGGCCGCGCCGGCTCGGGCGTCACCAAAATGGTGATCATCCCGACCACCATCAGCGCCGCCATCACCGCATAAGCGACATGCCAGCCACCGAACTCGGCGGCGTACAACGCGCCGGCGCCGGAAGCCAACAAGCCTACGCGATATCCCCATTGCGTCGCCGCCGCACCAGCACCCTGTTCCTCGGGCGTCAGAAGTTCGATGCGGAATGCATCGATCACGATGTCCTGGCTTGCCGATAGAAATGCGACCGCAATCGCGGCGAGCGCGATCAGCGGCAGATCCGTGCTTGGGTCGAGCGCGCCCAGGGCGACGATCGCCAGCGCCAGAACGACCTGGATCGCGATCGCCCAACCGCGGCGCCGGCCGAGCCGAGAGGTCAAGCCCGGCAGCGGCATGCTGTCGATGAACGGCGACCACAGGAATTTGTAATTGTAGGCAAACCCGACCAGCACGAAGAGGCCGATATCCGTCCGCGACACCCCGACTTCGGCCAGCCAGAACGACAGCGTGGCAAACGTCAGCGGCAGCGGCAGACCGCTTGAGAAGCCCATGAACAGGACGGCCAGCAGGCGCGGTTCGCGGTAGACCTTGAGCGACTCGACCCAGGCGGACATGCGCCGATATTACGGCGGGGCGCCCGCGTCTTGCGAGATGAGAGTGGCGGCGGCTCCAGGGTCGCCGCGTCAGGTGCCGCGCGCCGCGTCCTGATACTCGCGCACGAACTGGTCGAGGTCGGCACCGTTCACGTCGGACACCGCCCAGAACGTCATGTCGCCGCTCCGCCACCGGCGCAAATTGTAGCCCTGGAGCTCGGCCGGCGGCCGCGGCTCCATGCCACCGCCCTTCTGCGTCCAGACGTACAGATTGATGATGTGCTGCTTGTGGCGATACACCAGGGCCGCGATCGGCCGCTGATTCAGGTAGTCCAGGCGACCGCCGACCAGCGGAAATCCCTGGGCGACGAGGTCGACGACCGGCGGCGAGAGATCGAGCTTGCCGCCGAACCACGGCTTCACCGTGTGCTGGTCCGAGGACGCGACGTCGGTGAGATGATCGGCCAGCATCGACCGGACGTGACTCGCCACCACCTCTTCGGCCAGCTGCTCCTGGCGGTCGGCCGCGGTGACGTACCAGGTCGTCCCTGACGACAGCACGATCGCCAGCAGGAATGACGCGGCCAGGGCCAGCGGGCGCCATGCCTGGGCAGAGCGGAACGGAACGACCCGGCTGGGCGCGCCCTCCGGCCATCCTTCGGCGCGGGCGGCCGCGTCCAGCTCCTCGCCGATCCGCGTCGCCAGGCCCGGAGGTGCGGTATACCGCATCCCATGGCGTCGGATCACATCCGACATGCCCGATGCGGGCGTCTCCATCTCATCCATAATTCGATTCCTTCAAACGGCGGCGGCCATCGGCGGCCAGCAGGGCCCGGGCCCGCGCCAGCCGAGACATGACGGTGCCGACCGGCACCTCGGCTATCGCCGCGATCTCCTTGTAGGACAGCTCCTGCAGCTCGCGCATGACCACCACCTCGCGGAACGGCACCGGCAGGGCCGCGATCATCTCGTTGACCATCTTTTGATCGGCTTGGCGCATCAGGCTGGCTTCGGGATTGTCGGTCTCGGAATCGCCGGCCATGGCCTCCACGTCGATATCCGCGGCGGGCACCAGCTCGGCCGGCCGGTTGCGTTGCATCCAATCGTAGGCAGCGCGGCGAACGACGGCGAGCAGCCAGGCGCGGAAATTCTCGCCGCGGAAGCCGGCGAAGTACTTGTAAGCGCGCAGATAAGCGTCCTGGACGACATCTTCGGCATCATGATCGTTGCGGGTCAGCCACCGCGCCAAGTTATAGGCCGCATCGAGATGCGGCAGGGCGAGGCGCTCGAAATAGCGTGGACTGATCTGGCTGCTCACAGAGGTCAGGCCTCGTTTCGGGACGCCTCAATCTAGCTTAGATCGCGCCCGGCCCTGGTTTATTCCCGGCGTTAACCAATTTCCGTGAAATTCTGGGAATATCACGCCGCCCCGGCCGGTCTCCTCCCCGTCGCCACCACAATACTGAGGAGAGGACCATGCACGGCGAGATCGATCGCAGGGATTTTCTGAAGCTGGCGGGCCTGGGAGGCGTGGTGTTCGCGTCCGGGCTTGGGCATATGCAGCCCGCCGATGCCGCCCAGCAGGATTTCTTTTTCGTCCAGCTGTCGGACACGCACTGGGGCTTCAAGGGACCGGCCGCCAACCCCGAAGCCGACCACACGCTGCAAAAGGCCGTCGCGGCGGTCAACAGTCTGGCCAAGCAGCCGGAGTTCATCGTCTTCACGGGCGATCTCACCCACACCACCGATGACGACCAGGAACGCCGCCGCCGCATGGCGCAATTCCGCGAGATCGTCAGCGAACTCAAGGTGAAGACCCTGCGCTTCATGCCGGGCGAGCACGACGCCTCCCTCGACGAGGGCAAGGCGTTCCAGGAGTTCTTTGGCGCCACTCACTACTCGTTCGACCACAAGGGCGTGCATTTCATCGCCATCGACAACGTGTCGGATCCGCAAGGCGCCATCGGCAAGGCGCAGCTCGACTGGCTGCGCGCCGATCTGAAGCAGATCAACCAGACGCAGCCGATCGTCGTGCTGACTCACCGCCCGCTGTTCGATCTCCAGCCGGATTGGGACTGGGCGACGCGCGACGGCAAGGAGGCGATCGACATCCTGATGCCGTATCAGAACGTGACCGTCTTCTACGGCCATATCCATCAGGAGCATCACCAGATGACCGGCCATATCGCCCATCATGCGGCGAAATCGCTGATCTTCCCGCTGCCGGCGCCCGGCTCGCAGCCGAAGCGGGCGCCGATCCCGTGGGATGCCAGCCAGCCGTTCAAGGGCCTGGGCTTCCGCCAGATCGACGCGAAGGCGAATTCGACGTCGTATTCGTTGACCGAGAAGCCGATCGCCTGAGGACACCATGCGTATCGGCTTTACGACCAGCCTGGCCCTGATCGCCGCCGTGGCAGCCGCCGTCGCCTATTCGACGGCGGCCCCCCGCGCGGCCACCGAGCGTGTTGTCCAGCTCACGGCCAGCCGCTTTACCTACGCACCCGACAAGGTGACGCTCAAAGTCGGCGAGCCGGTGGTGCTGGAGCTGCGCACCTCCGACCGCAAACACGGCTTCAAACTGCCGGCGTTCGACGTCCGCGCCGATGTCGAACCGGACCAGGTCGTCCAGGTCCGGATCGTGCCCGACAAGGTCGGTACGTTCTCGTTCGCATGCGACCAGTTCTGCGGCTCCGGCCACGAGGAGATGGACGGCACGATCGTCGTCACCGAGTAACCAGTAAGCTGCCTCAGGCGGCGTGCCGGGTGCGCGGCGCCCCGGCGCGCCGCCACCTGTCAACGCCCCGGGCACTTTTGCCGAAGACGGAAATCCTTTATGGTATGGCGTCCCGGGGCGCCACAACCATCACGCGATGACCCTCTCAGACCTGACTCCGGCGACGTCGCCGATCAGCGACGCGCGTCTCAAGGAAGGCTATGCCTATTGGCAGCGCAAGGCCGGCGATCGGCGCATGCCGCGGCGCGCCGATATCGATCCAACCGAGATTCCGAAGCTCCTGCCCCATGTCATGCTGGTCGACGTCCTGGAGGGCGGCCGCTATCGCTACCGGCTGATCGGCACCGAGAACGAGCGCGCCCACGGCATCAACGCGACCGGCCGCTGCCTCGACGAGGTCCTGAAGGGTCCCGAATACAAGCGCCACGTGCTGGGCCTCTACGACAAGGTGGTGGGCGAGAGGCGCGCGGTCTATTCGGAATGCCTGTTCCTGTCGCCCGAGATGGGGGCAGCCGAGCGCCACACCAAGGTCCTGTTCATGCCGCTGTCCGAGGACGGCGAGAGCGTGAACCTGGTGTTCGTGATGCAGGTCTTTCTCTACCTGGACCAGGCGACCCGCGACCGCCATTTCATCGACGCGCGGCCGTACCAGGAAATCGCGTCCGCCGTCCTGTAGCGGCGCGGCTTACTCCCGCGGATCGACGTCGAGCCGGAAGGCGATTCCTTCGAGACCGGGGCGCGCCGCGGGATAGCGTGCCGTCACCAACGGATCGTGGCCGGGAATGATGTGGCGCGGCGAATCCGCCAGCCGCTTGATCTTCTCGTAGCCTTCGAGCATGTCGGCCAGGTTGTAGATGATCGGATAGGGGCGCACCTGCTCCATATTCGCGTAGAGATGCACCGCGTCCGCCGCGAGCACGACCCAGCCGCGGCGGGTCAGCACCCGGACCGATTGCAGCCCCATGGTATGGCCGCCGATGAAATGCACGGTGAGGCCGGGGGCGATCTCCTCGGCACCGTCGTGGAACCGGATGCGGCCGGCATAGAGCCGGCGGACCATCGCTGCCACGTCGTCGACCTCGAACGAGGCGCGGAGCGGCCGATGACACATGCACCGGCCGGTGACGTAGGCCATCTCCTTGTCCTGCACGTGGTAGACCGCGTTCGGAAACAGGTCGTGATTGCCGACATGATCGTAATGCATGTGCGAGACGATCACGTCTTCGACCCGCGTGGGGTCGATGCCGATCGCTTTCAGGCCATCGCCCGGCGAGCGCAGATGCTCGCGGCCGCGCTTCTTCGCCACCTCGGCGCTGAAACCGGTATCGAGGATGTAGGTCTTATCCGCGCCGACGATCGCCCATACGAAATAGTCGATCGGCATCGGGCCGTTGTGCGGATCGCCGCCGAGGAAGTTCTCGCCGGCGCGCCGATCATGGCGCGCATAACGAACCGCATAGACCTCGTAAGGCGCTGTCATGCTGGTCTCCTCCCGCTCGTTTCGCCAAGCTTGGCGGGCGGGAGGGGCGTTGGCAAGCGCCCGCGGGGCGCCTCACACCGCTTGGGCTTCGGCGGCGCGCGCCGCCTTCTTGCGGTCGTTGAGCTCGAGCAGCTTCTTGCGCAGGCGGATCGATTTCGGCGTCACCTCGACCAGCTCGTCGTCGGCGATATAGGCGATCGCCTGCTCGAGCGCGAGCAGCTTCGGCGGCGTCAGCCGGATCATCTCGTCGTGCGAGTGCGTGCGCACGTTCGTCAGCTGCTTGCCCTTGATCGGGTTGACGTCGAGATCGTTGTCGCGGGTGTGCTCGCCGATGATCATGCCGGGATACACGGGCACGCCCGGATTGATCAGCATCGGCCCGCGGTCTTCGAGGTTCCACAAGGCATAGGCGACGGCGACGCCGGAGGCGTTCGAGACCAGGACGCCGGTGCGGCGCCCCTCGATCGGGCCCTTATACGGCGCGTAGCTGTGGAACACCTTGTTCATGATGCCGGTGCCGCGCGTGTCGGTGAGGAACTGGCCGTGGTAGCCGATCAGGCCGCGCGAGGGCACCAGGAAGGTGACGCGCGTCTTGCCGCCGCCCGAGGGGCGCATGTCGGTCATCTCGCCGCGCCGGCGGCCGATCTGCTCGACCACGACACCGGCGAATTCGTCGTCGACGTCGATCTGCACTTCCTCGATCGGCTCGAGGCGCTGACCGGTCTTCGCATCCGACTGGAAGATCACGCGCGGGCGGCTGATCGACAGCTCGAAACCCTCGCGGCGCATGGTCTCGACCAGCACGCCGAGCTGCAGCTCGCCGCGGCCGGCCACTTCATAGGCCTCGCCGCCCTCGGTCTCGCGCACGCGGATCGCGACATTGCCCTCGCCTTCGCGCATCAGGCGGTCGCGGATCATGCGGCTGGTGACCTTGCTGCCTTCGCGCCCGGCGAGCGGCGAATCGTTCACCGAGAACGTCATTGCCAGGGTCGGCGGATCGACCGGCGTCGCCGGGATCGGCTCCTTGACCTGAGGATCGGCGAGGGTGTCGGCGACCGTGGTCATGGTCAGCCCGGCGATGGCGATGATGTCACCGGCTTCGGCCTGCTCGATCGGCAGCCGTTCGAGGCCGCGGAAGGCCAACAGCTTGGTGAGGCGCGCCTCCTCGAGAACCTGGCCGTCGCGCGCGAGTGCCCGTACCGGCATGTTCATCTTCGCGACGCCGCCATGGATGCGGCCGGTGAGCACGCGGCCGAGATAGGGATCGTATTCGAGGGTGGTGACCAGCATGGTGAACGGCTGGTCGAGATCGCGCTCGGGCGGCGGTACGTAGTCCACGATGAGGTCGAACAGCGGTGCCAGGCTCTCGCGCGGCGCCTCGAGGCTCTCCGCCGCCCAGCCGTTGCGGCCCGACGCGAACAAAGTCGGGAAGTCGAGCTGCTCGTCGGTCGCGCCGAGGGCCGCCAGCAGGTCGAACATCGCGTTGTGGACCTCGTGCGGCCGGGCGTCCGAGCGGTCCACCTTGTTGATGATGACGATCGGCTTCAGGCCCTGCTTCAACGCCTTCATGGTCACGAACTTGGTCTGCGGCAGCGGGCCCTCGGCCGCATCGACCAGGACCACGACGCCGTCGACCATCGACAGGATGCGCTCGACCTCGCCGCCGAAATCGGCGTGGCCCGGTGTGTCGACGATGTTGACGCGCACCCCCTTCCATTCGACGGAGGTGCATTTGGCCAAGATGGTGATGCCGCGCTCGCGCTCGAGGTCGTTCGAGTCCATGGCGCAGTCGACGACCTGCTGGTTGGCGCGGAAGGTGCCGGACTGCTTCAAGAGCGCGTCCACCAGCGTGGTCTTCCCGTGGTCGACGTGGGCGATGATCGCGATGTTGCGGATGTTCATAACGTCCCGGCCGCTTCAAATAAACGAATTGAATAAACGAAGAACCGGGCGCGGTTGGGGCCGCCCCGGTTCTGTTGCATCGCAATATAGGCGGTTTCTCTTCCTTTTTAAAGGTGCAATTGCATCCGGGCGCCCGCTAGAGGCCGGGAATCTCATGCCGTCAATACCGCGAGGTCGCCTTGTTATGAGAATATTAACCTAGAACCCCCGCGTCCACGGATTTCGGGTTTGGCGGTATACTCCCACCCGCCACGGCTGAGGGGAGGTTGCGTCATGCGGACACTGCGCCTAGCGGTCGTCATCGCCATGGGACTGTTCGCCGCCGGCTGCAATGACGACAAGCCGGTCGTGTCGCTGGAGCAGGCCAAGCAGATCACGGCCGACTTCCAGGGCCAGGGCTTCACGCCGCCGCCGCGCACCATCGCCGACATCACCGCCATTCTCGACCAGGAAAAACCCGACCCGGCGAAGGTCGCCGCCCTGCGGGCCGCCGCGGACGCCGAACCAGCCGCCGGGTTAAGCGACCTGGAGCTCATGAACTTCTACTTCAATCGCGCGGGCGCCGCCGCCCGTCTCGGCCGCAGCCAGCAACGGCTCGCCGATCTCGCGGAGTGCGTTCGCCTCGCCCGGGCGACACGGGTCGAGATGTCACGCTATCTGCAGCAGTTCGGCAATGCGAACGGCAACATCGGAAACTATAAGCGCGCGCTCGAGCTGTGGGAGGAAGCCGTCCGGATCGCGCCCGACAACTCCGCCCGCCCGTTCTTTCTGTACCAGAACCTCGCGATCCGGAACGCCCGCCTGGGGAACATCGCGGCGGCCAGCCGCTGGATCACGGAAGGTGACCGCCTCCTGCAGAAAGCCCAAGGCTGGTATCGGGTTTATCCGATTTTCGGCGATGAGTATCGGGCCGCCATCCTGCAGGCCAAGGGCGCGGTTCTGACCCAAACCGGGAAGTACGGTGACGCCATCATCGCCTACCGCGAAGCGTGGGATGCTGTCGAGCGATCCAAGGAAAAGGAAAAGAACGCGTCCGGAGCCACGCCCATCGAGAACCTGGAGAACTGGCAGGACTTCATCGCGCGCGATCTCTCCACCGCTCTCCGGCTTCAAGGCCGCATCGTCGAGGCGGAAGTCGAGGCGCGCCGCGGCCTCCTGTCGCAGCTCAAGTTTCGCGGCCGTTATGCCCAGGACACCGGCTGGCTGATTCTCAATCTGGCGGCGATCTTGCACGAACAGGGCCGCTACGCAGAGGCGCAAAGGCTAGCCGAAGCCGCCCTCGACATCTTCCAGAACATCGGCATCGAGGCCGACGGTACGCCGCTGGCCGATGCACGGATGCGCATCGCCCTCGAACAGAACTGGCGGGGCGATTGGCGCGGTGCCCTTGGGACCTACGAAGCTGTCCGGCGGGGGTTGGAAAAAGATCCGGAGACCCTCGACCGCTACCTGGGGACGAACAACAGCTACGCGTTCATGCTCATCCGCGATGGCCGCGCCGCGGAGGCGCTGCCGATCATCCGGCGCAGCATGCAAAAAACGACCGAGCGGCTCGGACCCAATCATTTCGACGCCGCCGAGGCGCGGGGCTGGCTCGGCGTCGCGTATGCGCGCGCCAAGCAGCCGGAGCGGGCGCTCGCCGAACTGACGGCCGTGGTGCCAACTCTCCTGACGCCCTCGCGCGAGGTCACCGACGAAGACACCGGCACCGCCGGCCGGGATCAGCGCGTGCGAGCGATTTTCGAAGCGTATATGGGCGTCCTGGCCGACCTTCAAGGCCAGCCCTGGGCGGCCGGCATCGACGTCGCGGGCGAAGCGTTCAAGATCGCCGATGCATTGCGCGGCGGCGGTGTGCAACGGGCGCTGACCGCCTCCGGTGCCCGCGCCGCCGCGACGGATCCGGCGCTCGCCGACCTGGTGCGGCGCGAGCAGGACGCGCAGAAGCAGGTCGCGGCGCTGCAAGGGGTTCTGACGTACGTCCTCTCGGGGCCTGCCGACCAGCGCGACCCGGCCGGACTGCAATCGATGCGCACGCAGATCGACACGCTGCGCGGCGCGCGGGCGGCGATCCGCCAGGACATCGAGCGCAAGTTCCCGGATTACGTGAACCTGATCGATCCGCGCCCGGCGACGATCGAGCAGGCGCAGCGCAGCCTGCGCCCCGGCGAGGCCTTGATCGCAACATATGTGGCGCAGGATCGCAGCTTCGTCTGGGCGGTGCCGCAGAGCGGCGCCCCCGCCTTCGCGGCGGTTCCGATCACACGGACCGACATGCGCAAGAAGGTCGCAGATCTGCGCCGCGCGTTGGACCCGAACGCCGCCACGCTCGGCGAGATCCCGGCCTTTGACACCGCGCTTGCGTACCGGGTCTACGCGAGCCTGCTGCAGCCGGTTGAGGCGGGCTGGAAATCGGCCAAGAGCCTGCTGGTCGTGCCGCATGATGCCCTCGGCCAGCTGCCCTTCGCCGTGCTGGTCACCCAGCCGGCCCAGCTGTCGCCCGACCGCGAAGGCCAGGCGTTATTTGCCGGATACAGGAGCGTCCCGTTCCTGATTAGGCAGGTGGCGATCACGCAACTGCCATCCGTCTCATCCTTGGCCGCCTTGCGCGCCCTGCCGGCGCCGCGGGGCGAGCGCCGGGCCTTCGCTGGCTTTGGCGATCCCTGGTTCAGCGCGGCGCAGGCGGCCGGTGCGGTGCGCGAGACGCGCGGTGCCGAATTGCAAACCCGGGGCGCCCGGACGTTGATCGCGATGCGCGGCGTGCCGCTGGTCCGGCGGAGTGCACCGGCCACGCAATCCGTCGACAGCGCCGAGCTGGCGCAGCTGCCGCGGCTGCCAGACACGGCCGACGAGGTGCGGGCGGTCGCCATCGCGCTCAACGCAGATCCGGTCAAGGACGTGTTCACCGGCCGTGAGGCCAACGAGCGGCGCGTGCGCAGCATGGATCTGTCCGACCGCAAGGTGATCATGTTCGCGACGCACGGCCTCGTCCCAGGCGACCTCAACGGCTTGACCCAGCCGGCCCTGGCCCTGTCCGCACCGAGCGTGGCGGACACGGACGGCGACGGCTTGCTCACCCTCGATGAGGTGCTCGCGTTGCGGCTCAATGCCGACTGGGTCGTGCTGTCGGCCTGCAACACGGCGACCGGCGACGGTGCCGGCGCCGAAGCAGTGTCGGGCCTCGGCCGCGCGTTCTTTTACGCCGGGACCCGCGCTCTCCTGGTGTCGAACTGGCCGGTGGAGACGACCTCGGCGCGCACACTCACCACCGATCTGTTTCGCCGCCAGGCGCAGAACGCGCAAATCTCACGTGCCGAAGCGCTGCGGCAGGCCGAAATCGCCTTGATCGACGGCGCGGGTTATGTCGACCCCGACCACAAGGCGACCGTGTTCTCCTACGCCCATCCCATCTTCTGGGCGCCGTTCGCCCTGGTCGGCGACGGCGGCTGAGCAAGATTTAGCTGAGCAAGCTCAGGGCTGATCAGCCCATTTTCGTCCGGACGAGATCCTTCAGCGACACTTCCGGGCGGGCGCCGAAATGCGAGATGATCTCGGCGGCGCAGATCACGCCGATGCGCCCGGCGCTGGCGAGGTTGTGGCCGTGCGTCAGGCCGAACAGGAACCCGGCGGCGAACAGGTCGCCGGCGCCCGTCGTGTCCGTCACCTGCGTCACCTTCTCGGCCGGCACTTGGTGAATCTGCTCGCCTGAGACGATGACGGCGCCCTTCTCGCTGCGGGTCAGGGCTGCGATGCGGTCCTTCTTCTGGCGGATCCGATTCAGCGCCTCGTCGAAACTCGTCGTCTGATAGAGCGAGGTGATCTCCGCCTCGTTGGCGAACAGGATGTCGACGTCCTTCTCGACCAGATCGAGAAACTCGGAGCGGTGGCGGCCGACGCAGAAGGGATCGGAGAGCGACAACGCCACGCGCCGTCCGGCGGCGTGCGCGATCTTCACCGCCTTGCGAAACGCCTCTTTCGCCTCCGGTGGGTCCCAAAGATAGCCTTCGAGATAGGTGATCCGGGCCCCCTGGATCTGCTCCATCTTGACGTCGTCGGGCTTCAGCTCGATGCAGGCACCCAGATAGGTCTGCATCGTGCGCTGGCCGTCGGGCGTTACGAAGATAAGGCAGCGCGCGGTCGGCGGCCCGCCCTTGCTCGGTGCGGTCGAAAACGCCACACCGGCGGCGCGGATGTCGTGATTGAAGACGCTGCCGAGCTGATCGGCGCAGACCTTGCCGATGAAGGCGCCACGACCGCCGAGCGAGGCGATCCCGGCCATGGTGTTCGCCACCGAGCCGCCCGAGCATTCGATCGCCGGCGCCATTGCCTGATACAGGTGCCCCGCCGTCGGCGCGTCGATGAGCGTCATGGCGCCCTTGGCGAGCTTGTGCTGGACGAGGAAGCCCTCCTCCGCCTTGGCAAGCACGTCGACGATCGCGTTGCCGATGCCGACGACGTCATAATCTGAAGCGGCCATGTGTCCTCGAATGGTCTGGAAGTGCGAGCAACAGCCGAGTCGCGCGGGCGCAGTATAGCCGCCCGGCCCCGTGGCGCAAATTTGCTCATAATTCCGGCAGTTTGGACGGGCCGTGCTAGAACCCTTCCATGATCCAAGCCTTCAGTCTGGCGATTGCCCAGCTCGGCGACCGTAATTTCCGCCGCCCGCTTGTGCTGGGGCTGAGCGGCGCGGCCTTGGTTTTCGTGGCGTTGTGGATCGGCCTGTGGCTGCTTCTGACCCGCACCCACCTGTTCGCCATCGGCTGGCTGGACACCGTGGTTGCCGCCCTGGGCGAGCTCGCCGCGATCGGGCTGGCCTTTATCCTGTACCCCGCCGTCGCCGCCTCGCTGATCGCCCTGTTTCTCGACCAGGTGGTCGACGCGGTCGAAGCGCGCCACTACCCGGGCATGCCGCCGCCGCGGCGAATCGGCCTGGGCGAGCAGCTCAAAAGTGCCGCCCGCCTGCTGCTCCTGGCGATCGTGCTGAACCTCCTGGTGCTCCCGGTCTATTTCCTGCCGCCCATAAACTTATTGGTCTTCTATGCTCTAAATGGATATATTCTCGGCCGCGAGTATTTCGAACTCGTGGCGGCCCGGCGATTGGATCCGCCGGATGTGAGCCGCGCGTGGCGGGACCACCGCTGGGGTGCCCTGGCGATGGGCGCGGTGATTGCCTTCCTCTCGACGCTGCCGCTGATTAATCTGGTAGCGCCGCTGGTCGGAGTCGCAGCGATGACGCATCAGCTCATGAGCTGGGGGGTCGCCCGCGGCAGCAGCAAATGATCCGGTTGGGAGCCGTTTGGGGGTGGCTGCCAACAGACGTCATGTGAAGATGGGCGCGTCAGGCTGTCGCGTCGACCATAGAGGAGAATGACGAGCATGTTTCGTCGAAAGAAAGAGGATGACGACATGAAGCCTGAGTCAGCAGCCCCTTCCACCCAAGATGTATCCGACACGGCGTCGAGCACGCCAAAGCCCCTCGGCGCGGCCGTGGCGCGACCGACGCCGATGACGCCGACGCCCGCTGCGGTCGGCACCGGTGCGGCATCGTTCAACAAGCCCACCGCGCCTGTGATCGGCCGTGCCAGCGTCAGCTGGAGCCGCGAACGGGCGCCCAGCAGCGCGCCGGTCGTCTCCGACGCGCCGGCCGAGAGCAAGAAGCTGATCGTCGGCCGTGAGATCGTGCTCTCGGGCCAGATCACCTCGTGCGAACGGCTGGTGGTCGAAGGCCGCGTCGAGGCGTCGCTCACCGAAAGCCGGCTGATCGAAATCGCGGAAACCGGCCATTTCAAGGGCTCGGCCGAGATCGAGACCGCCGACATCGCCGGCCGCTATGAAGGGACGCTCACCGTGCGCGAGCGGCTGTTCATCCGCTCGACCGGCAAGGTCAACGGCAAGGTCACCTACGGCCAGATCGAGATCGAGCCGGGCGGAGAGATCGCCGGCGAAATCCATGTCGGGCCGCGCCGGCCGGGGTCGGATTCCTAAGACCTCAGCACGGCTCCCGTACCCGGTGTTCCTCCGGGCATGGCTGTCTTTCACCTGAACGCGAGCTGCATCAGGACGGTGTTGGCGGCGAGCAGTCTGGTGCTGCTCGCCGCCTGCGCCGGTCCCGCCGAGGGCCCCGCCTCGCCGGCCTACGGCGCGGCTGCGCCCATACCGCCGGCCCCCGGGACGCCATCGCCCCGCGAGCCGTCGGTGGCGATCGCCCCCGCCCCACCAACGCCCGCGACGCCGCCTCAGGACGTGCAGCGCCTGATCGGCCTCAAGGGCGAGGCGCTGCGCCAGTGGATGGGCGACACCGTGTTCGTGCGCCACGACGGCATTGCCGAGATCTGGCGGTTCGCGACCGACACGTGCTTTCTCGACGTGTTCCTCTATCGGGAGCGCGACGGGTTGCGGGTCGCGCATCTGGACGCGCGCACGCGCAACGGCAATCAGCGCGTCGTCCCGCAGACCTGCTACGGCAGCATTCTGGCCAGCCGGAAAAAACCGTCGTCGAGCTGAGTTCAGGGCTTCGCCAGCGCCGGCGTCTTGGCTTTGAAGGCGCAGATGTCGCGCACCACGCAGACCGGACAGTCCGGCTTGCGCGCCTTGCATACATAGCGCCCGTGCAGGATCAGCCAGTGATGGGCGTCGCGCACGTATTTATCGGGCGTCACCTTCTCCAGCTTCTCTTCGACCTCGCGCGGCGTCTTGCCAGGCGCCAGGCCGGTGCGGTTGCCGACGCGGAAGATATGGGTATCGACCGCGATCGTGCGCTCGCCGAACGCCACGTTCAGCACCACGTTCGCCGTCTTGCGGCCCACCCCCGGCAGTTCCTCCAGGAGCTCGCGTGTACGCGGTACCTCGCCGCCGTGGCGCTCGATCAGCAACTTCGAGAGCGCGATCACGTTCTTCGCCTTCATGTTGAAAAGGCCGATGGTCTTGATGTGTTTCTTCAAGCCGGCCTCGCCGAGCTTCACCATTTTCTCCGGCGTATCCACGGTTTCGAACAGGGTCTTCGTCGCCTTGTTCACGCCGGCATCGGTCGCCTGCGCCGACAGCACGACCGCCACCAGCAAGGTGTAGGGATTCTTGTGATTGAGCTCGGTGCGCGGCTCGGGCCGGTCGGTCGCCAGCCGGCGGTAAAACTCTTCGACAGCCTGCGGTTTCATCGCGCGAGAGACTACCGGGAAGCCCGCCCGCGGGAAAGCGCCCCTCGAGTTGCGGCCACGGTCGTCGCGGCCGCCCGCGGGCCAGCCTGACCATTGGTCCACAGACCCCGTGGCCCGCGAGTCACGATGTGGCAGATGAATGACTCGGTGTTTATTGCCGAGTTTTTAGTCAATCACACGCATAGCACTGACCTGTGATCTGTTGCACACCCGCAAGCGTCGATTTCATTCTTCGAAGGAGGGAAAGTTCATGGCAAAGCCTGGGCAAGAGGAAACGACAGAGACTGGTCGGCAATCCTCAGGTTCGTCGTCGTCGCAGTCGGCGAGCAGTCGCGACATGCCGTTTGGCGCGCGGGAGTTCCAGCAGGCCGGCCGCAATGCGCAATCCGCGGCGCGGAATGCCCAGCAGGCCGCGTCTGAGTTCATGTCCGGCACGTTGTTCGAGCCGTATTCCGAATTGTGGGGCGAGGTGGAATCGGCGACTCGGCAATGGGCCGATGGAATGCGAACGTCGCTCGAGCAGACGCTGAACGTCGCCTCGAAAGTGAACGAAACGTTCATCAACGAGGCTAGGCGCACGTCGGACTTTTATCTGCGGTTCTGGGAGACGGGCGCGTCGCTCCAGCGATCGATGATGGGCAACGCGGGAAGCTGGGCGCGGCAGAGCACGCCGGGTCACCGGGCGCAAGCCGCGGAGTAGACCTGCCAGCAGAGAGAGCGGCGGCTCCCGGCCGCCGCTCTTGCCCGCCCCGGATTGGCCTCGGCCCACCGCCGGGTCTATCCTTCCGCGCATGAGCGAGCCCGCTTCTCCCGGCTTCGATGTTGTATTGCGGCCGCATCGCAGCCTGTCGCCGGCCGGCTTCTGGATCGTCATGGGCATCCTCGTGGTGTGGAGCTTCGTCGGCGGTATCGTGTTCCTGTCGGTGGGCGCCTGGCCGGTGATCGGCTTTTTCGGGATCGACGTGGTTCTTGTCTATTGGGCGTTCCGCGCCAGTTACGGCGATCGGCGGGCACATGAGCGCCTGCGGCTGGACGGCGATACGCTCACCGTGCAGCGGGTCGACAAGCGCGGCGCCGAGGAGCGCTTCAGCTTCCCGTCATATTGGCTGCGGGTGACGATCGAAGAGCGGTCGACCGGCGATGGCCACGTCGTGCTCTCGAGCCACGGCCGGCATCTTGTCGTCGGCGCGTTCCTGCCCCCCGAAGAGCGCGCGGCCTTGGCGCGCGAGCTCTCGGATGCGCTCAGCCGGGCCCGGATGGCGCCGGCACGCTAGAGCGGCCGGTCGGCCGTGGTCGCGAGATAGAGGCCGACCAAGAGGTGATCCACCGCGCCGCGGTCGGGCCCGAGCGGCAGGATCAGCTTCGACGCCCGGATCCGCTTCATTTGCACCGACCGCGCCCGGGTGACGATGATTGGCCGGACGTTGCCGACCGCTTCCCGGTACTCGGCGCGCACCACCGCTTGCACGTCCGCCGCCAGCGAGCTGGTGCGCCGGCCGGTCAGATCGCGGCTGAAATAATCGGCGATGGTCGTCCCATAGACCCGATAGACGTAATCCGATCCGCCGCCCTCGACCTCGAGCATCATGAGATTGCCGAGCCAGGGCCACAGTTCGATCACGTCGAAATCGCCGCGCCGGGGCAGCGGCCGGTGGGCCCGCTTGCGCTCCCAAAACCGATGGAGCTCGCGCAGCTTGGGATGAATGTCGCCAGCCTGCTCGACCGGTATCGCAACGCCGTCGCCGTCGTCCATATATCGGCCCCCGTTCGCCAACATGAATCAGGTAAGTCCCAGAACGTCTTTCATGCCGTACAGCCCGGGCCCGCGGCCGCGCGCCCATAAGGCCGCGCGCAGCGCCCCCCGGGCGTAGATCTGCCGGCTGGTCGCGCGGTGCGTGAGCTCGAGGCGCTCGGATTCGCCGCAGAACATGACGACATGGTCGCCAACCTCGCTGCCGCCGCGCAGGCTCGCAAAGCCGATGGCGCCCGGCTTGCGCGCCCCGATGTGGCCGTCGCGGCCCCGCACCGCCACGTCGGCGAGCTTCACGTTCCGCCCGCGCGCCGCGGCGTCGCCCAAGGCCAGCGCCGTGCCCGACGGCGCATCGACCTTGTGGCGGTGATGGATCTCGAAGATCTCGACGTCATAATCAGGACCGAGACTTGCCGCGACTCGCTCGGTGAGCGCTGTGAGAAGATTCACAGCCAGGCTCATGTTGGGCGAGCGCACGATCGCGGTCTGCTTGGCAGCCTCGGCGAGGGCTGCCTCATCGGCGGGCCCCAGCCCGGTCGTGCCGACGATCAGGACCTTGCCGTGCGTGGCGGCGAGTGCGGCGTGCGCCACGGTCGCCTTGGGTATCGTGAAGTCGATCACCGCATCCGCCGCCGCGAATAGCGCCGCGGCATCGCTGCCGATCTTCATCTGCACGGGGCTGAGCCCGGCCACCTCACCGAGATCGCGACCGATGGCGGGATTGCCCGGCGCCTCGGTGCCGCCGGCGATCACGCAGCCGGACGTCGCCGCGATCTCGCGCACGAGCATCTGCCCCATGCGCCCCGCGCACCCGACCACGCCGATTCGATAACCGCTCATGTTTCCCTGCTCGAATTGCGGCGCATTCAATCACAGCCGCGTACGCGAGGCCAGCCCACAACGTCGTGTTTAAACGTTCAACTTCTTGAAAAATTTTTCTGGTATCGCGCACAAGATCATCATGATCAGGCGCCATGGTGCCGGAACATACGCCACTTCGCGCCCGTCGAGCGCGGCCTTCAGACACGCCGCACCAACCTTATCCGGATCGGCAAGAAGCGGCAGCCGATCGGAGCCGAAGGTCAAGGCGGTATCGACCGGACCGGGCTTGATCGTGGTGACGCTCACACCCGAGCGCCACAGCCGGGCGCGCAGACCTTGCAGATAGGCGTGCAGGCCGGCTTTCGTTGCGCCATACACATAGTTCCTGAGCCGTCCGCGGTCGCCGGCGACCGATCCGATCACGACCACGCGGCCGCGCCGCTGTTCCTCGAACAGGATGGCCGCGCGCTGAAGGATCTGCACCGCCGCCGTGAAGTTCGTGTCGATGATGTCCTGGACCAGCCGCGGATCGGCGTCGATGACGGCTTGCGTCGGCATCACGGCGAAGGCGAGGAACAGGTTCAGCGTGGACGGACCGGCGAATGTCTTCGCGCGGTCGAACACCTGGGCGTGAGTCGCGGGGGCGCGGGCGTCGAACTCGACGACCTCCACCCGCTGATTGAAGCGGACCCTGAGGTCCGCGGCCGTAGCTTCCAGATCGGACACATCGCGGCCGGCCAGCACGATGTTGGCGTTCGCCGCTGCCGCCGCACGCGCGAACGCGCGCGCGATCGTCGATGACGCACCGAGGATCAGCCATGTGTCCGGGACGGCGGTCATCGCGGTGGCTTCAGGCCGAGACGGCGGGCCTGATCGGAGGTGAACACGGCGTCGGGATCGACCCGGCGCAACACCTCCTCGAACTGCGGCAGGCCGGGATACATGGCGCGCAGCGACGCCGGCGAGAGCAGCGCGTCCTTGGCCAGATAGATCCGGCCCCCGTGATCCAGCGTGATCGCTTCGAGCCGGCGCAAGAGCTCGTCCGTGCCCGGTCCGCGCGGAAAGTCGAGCGCCAGCGTATGGCCGCGGATTGGAAATGACAGATACCCGCGTCCGGCGCGGCCGAGCGTCTTCAGCACGGCGAGGAACGAGGCTTTGCCGGCGCCGGCGATCGTCTCCAGGAGCTGGCGCAGCGCCACCGGTGCCGCAACGTCCGGGATCACCGCCTGGAACTGGTAGAAGCCGCGACGCCCGTAGATGCGGTTCCAGTCGCGGATCGAGTCGAGCGGATAGAGGAACTCGGCGACGGACCGCAGCCGCTCGCGCCCGCCGGTGGGAACGCGGCGGAAATAAAGCTCGTTGAACGCCCGGATCGACCACCGGTTGAGCACCACATGCGGCACGTCGACCGGCACCGCGCGCGCTTTGCGCGGGCGGAACGGCCGCTCCTCGGCGGCGAACTCCGCCGTCTCCAGCACGCCGCGGCCCAAGGACGCGCCGCGCGCCAATGCATCGATCCAGCCGACCGAAAATGTCGCGGTCTCGCGGATCTCGGTGAACGCCGTCAGAAAGTGATCGATGCTGGCCATGCGTTGTTCGCGCACGGTCACGTTCGGCCGCGCCCCCGGCAGCAGCCGGAAGCACACGGATCGCAACAGCCCGGTGAGCCCCATGCCGCCGATAGTCGCGGCGAACAGCTCGGGATCGGTGTCGGCACTCACCCGCCGGGTGGTGCCGTCGGCCAGCAGCAGCTCGAACCAGCGCACATGATCGCCGAAGCTGCCGTGACGATCGTGGTTCTTACCGTGAACGTCGGCGGCCACCGCACCTCCCACCGTCGCAAACGCGGTCCCCGGGCTCGCCGGGACCATCAGGCCGCGCGGCAGGAACGTCGCGAGCAGATCGGCGAAGCTGATGCCCGGCTCGCACACGACTTCCGCGGTCCGCGGATCGAAGCCGAGCAGCCGGTTCAGCCGCGTGGTGAGGAGGACGTGCCCACCGTCGTTCAGCGCCGAATCGCCGTACGCGCGGCCGCCGCCGCGCGCGATCAGGTCGCGCGGCCTGAGCTTGTCGGCCGCCTTGGCCTGGGCGAGGGCCGCCTCGATCTCGCGCGGGCGCTCGGGGCGGGCGGCCCGCACGCGCGCCGTGGAGCTGCGGCCCCAACCCGAGATCTCCATCTCTCGCCACGTCATCGGCGGGTCATCCGTAGAGCAGGGCGGCGAAGACCGCAATCCAGCCGAGGATCGACAGGATCAAAAATCGGTCGGTCAAGACAAGGTCGGTCGGCGAGCCCGACCGCTGCTCGACGAGTGCGATCTGCAGATAGCGAAGCACGCCGGCGGCGACGAACGGGGCCGTAAAATAGAGCTTGTCGGTGTGGAATTTGGCGATCACCGCGGCATCGGTCGTGTAGATCAGATAGGACACGAGCAGGGCCGCCAGCACCACGCCAATGGCCGTGTCGACGAATTGCAGGTTATACGCGCCGAGCGCCGGGCGGTGGGCGTCGCCCGTCAGCTTCGCGAATTTGACCAGATCGTCACGCCGCTTGGCCAGCGCCAGGAACAGCGCCAGGAGAAAGGTGCAGACGACGATCCACACCGTCGGTGCCACGCCGATGGCCGCCGACCCGACCTCGATCCGCAGCACGAAGCCGGTCGCCACGATCAGCACGTCGAGGATCGCGACGTGTTTCAGACGCGCCGAGTAGAGCACCGTCATCAGGACATACGCCAGCGCCAGGGCGGTCGCCAGCGGCGGCAGGAATATCTCGGCAATGGCGGCCCCGGCGACGCACAGCACGAGCGCCCACGCGAGGCCGACCTGCGGCGACACCGCCCCCGATGCGAGGGGGCGAAGGCGCTTGGCCGGGTGGAGACGGTCCGCCTCGCGGTCGCACCAGTCGTTGAACACGTAGATGGCACTGGAGAGCAGCGAGAAGGCGACCACCGCGGCCGCGACGAGGGCGAGATTGCGCGCATTCACCTCGCCCGGGGTGAAGAACAAGGGGGCTGCGACAAACCCGTTCTTGATCCATTGCTCGGGCCTGGCCAGGCGCAGAAGAGCCGGAATTTGGACGCTCATGTAAGGACTTATACGAGGGCACGCGACGTCGAACAAGGATCGCCGGCAGGGCTCGGCGCGGAATAACGGGGCTGGCTTAAGCGTCATTCCCTTGCCCGCGCGTTTCACGTAAAAGGCCGCCCTGTTCCAGTTCCGGCGCCCCTTCCCCCTTATGACCGACATTGCCTCGTCCCGCACCGAATCCCTGGCCTGGCCGCGCGGTCTCGCCCTTTTGCTGGCGTTCGTCCTGTTCACCCTGGTGCTGCGGCCGGCGGCGCATGTGTACGACATGCCGCAAACCGAGGACGGCTATTACGCGCTGAGCGTCGCCCGCAATCTCGCCGAAGGCCACGGCCTCACCATCGACGGCGTTCACCTGACCAACGGCTTCCAGCCGCTGTTCACGATGCTCGAGGCCGGCGCGTTCCGGGTCGCCAAGGGCGATGAGATCCTCGCCATGCGCCTCGTGATGGCGCTGGGCTGGCTGTTCCATATCGCCGGGGCCGTGCTGA
Organism: Alphaproteobacteria bacterium; assembly: GCA_036394195.1. Taxonomy (GTDB): domain Bacteria; phylum Pseudomonadota; class Alphaproteobacteria; order CACIAM-22H2; family CACIAM-22H2; genus DATJPD01. Next base: position 23,987 of record DASWFO010000238.1, read on the forward strand.
TCGGCTTGATCGCGCGCGACGCGTGGCCGGCCCGCTACGGTGACACCGAACGCCAGCTGCGCGCCGGTCTCGCCGCCTTCCTCTATCTCGCGGCGCCCTTGATGCTGAACCACGCCTATAACGGGCTCGAGACTGGTTCGGTTCTGTTCTTCTATGCGGCCGCGGCGCGGTGGATGCAGACCGGGCGCGATCGCAGCTGGGCCGGCCTCGCCGGATTCGGCGTGCTGATCGGCTTGCTGGTGCTCGCCCGGATCGATGCCGGGTTCGTCGCCGCAGCCCTCGGGCTGAACGAGCTGCGGCGCGCCGCGAAGCGCGGCCTGATCCATGCGCTGGCACGCGGCGCCGTGCTGGGAGGGGTGGCCCTTGTCGTCTCGAGCCCGTGGTGGCTCTACAACACCGTCTATTTCGGCTCACCGATGCCGACCAGCGGGACGGCCCAGCAGGCCTGGGCGCTCGAATGGCTGCGCCTCGAACATGCCGAGTGGGCACTCCGCGTGGTGCTGGTCCCGTGGATCTTCGCCGGCGCGCATGAGAGCGACGTCTCGATCAACGTGCCGATTCCGTTCGGGCCCGGTTACATGACCATGACGGCGATCGGCTTTGTGCGGACGCTGGTGGTCGCCGCCGTCGCGGCTCTGCTCTGGCGCGCGGCGCGGCGGGGCGCGCTGCGGCGTGATCTGGCGGCGGCGGCGCCCGAAGAAGCCTTGCGGGCGCGCCGCAGCCTGGAGTTCGCGATCTGCTTCGGCTGCGGCTTCGCGGCTCTGGTCGTCTATTACACGTCGTCCTTCGTCGCCTACTGGTTCTACTACCGCTACTTCGCGCCCTTGGCGCTATTCGCCTTCGTGATCGTGCCGATTGTCGCAGCGCGCGGCGTGGCGAGCGGCCGGGTGCGGTGGAGCGCCATCACCGTCGCCAGCCTGCTTGTCGTGCAGCTCGCGACCCTCACCTGCCTCGGCCTGTTCGGGCGCGGACTGGGCGGCAACACCGTCTATCACGACCAGGTGGCGCTGGTGCGCGACCATGTGCCGCCGGGCGACGCCGTCGCCGCCGGCCAGGCCGGCACCCTCGGATTTTTCCGCGACCGGGTGTTCAACACCGACGGCAAGGTCAATCGCGAGGCTCTCGCTTACCAGGACCACATGTGGGACTACCTCCAGGCGAACCACGTGAAATGGTTCGTCGACTGGCCGTTTTATGTGAACAAGTATCTGGGCGTGCCGCTCGATGCTGTGGGCGACCGGCCGGTGCCCGAGGCGCATGGCTGGCGGCTGAAGGCCGAGCGCAATTACTTCTTCCTGTACGAATACACCGGCCCCGCCGAACGTTAACGATGAGCCGGCCGTTAACAAACGGTCGCAACTGCATTCTACCTTTGGACAGGTTGTGCGGTCGGCGACGGCCGCTATCGTGGGCCGTTAAAAGGCTTCTAAAGAGCGCCGGGAGCACGCCGTTGGTCGTCGACACTGCAGGGCCGCGCACGCGGGCCGGATCGCCGGCGCCGGCCGAGCGACTCTACCGCTGGGCGACCTTCGGCGTCCTGGCCGTCGCCCTGGCGATCGTGCTGGCCACCTTCCAGGACTACGGCGTCACCTGGGACGAGCATTATCACGACACGTACGGCAAATATCTGCTAGCGTACTACCTCTCGGGCTTCCGCGATACTGCGGCGCTGACCTATCACAATTTGTGGCTTTATGGCGGCGCGTTCGACGCACCGACGGCCCTCGCCAAGCGCCTCCTGCCGTTCGGCGACTTCGAGACCCAGCACCTGATGATCGCGCTGACCGGCCTTCTGGGCGTGCTGGGATGCTCGCGCATCGCGGCGTTCCTCGGCGGTGCCCGCGCCGGCTTCTGGGCCGCCGTGTTCCTGCTGCTGACGCCGCTCTGGTACGGGCACATGTTCAACAACCCGAAGGACATTCCCTTCGCCGCCGGAATGACCTGGGCGCTCTACTACACAATACGCGCCGCCCCGCTCCTGCCCAACGTGCCGGCGAGCCTCGTGGCGCGGCTCGGAGTTGCCCTGGGGCTCGCCTTCGGCGTGCGGATCGCCGCCGTGTTCGCGCTGATCTACCTGGCGATCACCGGGCTCGCCTGGTTCGCCTGGCGCTGGCAGGACGGCGGGCGCCAGACCGCGATCCGCGAGTTAGGCCAGGCCGTGTCGCGCGTCGTCCTGCCGGCCGGCGTCATTGCATACGCGATCATGCTTGCCGCCTGGCCGTGGGCGCAGCACGGCCCGTTCTTGCGGCCGTTCGAGGCGACCTGGATCTTTTCGCACAGCCCGTGGGACATCGACACGCTGTTCGAGGGGCGGCTGGTGAACTCGCTGCACCTGCCCGCGGACTACATGGCGGTGTATTTCGCCATCAAAACGCCCGAGATCGTGCTGGTGCTGCTGGCCCTCTCGGCGGTGCTGGTCGCGGCGGCGCTGGTGCGCAGCCGCGCCCTGCCGGCCTGGACGGAAGCGGGCGGACATGTCGTCCTCGGCGTCGCGTTCCTGTTTCCGTTCCTGTTCTTCGTCGCTTTCCGGCCGGTGGCGTATGACTGCATCCGCCACTTCCTGTTCGTCTTCCCCGCGATCGCGGCGATCGCCGCCCTGGCGTTCGACCGGATCCTCGACGGCATCCGCACGCAGCCGGCGGCCTTCCGCGCCAGCTTTGCTGCGGTCGTGCTGGGCTATCTCGGCTGGCACACCACGCTCATGGCCGGGCTGCATCCCGACCAATACGTCTATTACAACGCGCTGGTCGGCGGCGTGGAGGGCGCGCAGACTCGCTTCGAGCTCGATTACTGGGGGAACTCGTATCGCGAGGCGGTGAAGCGGCTTGCCGCGTATGTGCACGACGAGGAGCGCCGCACCGGAGTTGCCCGGACCTATCAGGTGATGGTGTGCGCCGAGGGCACGTCGGCGGCCTATTTCTTTCCCAAGGATATGGTCCTCGCCCGCAACGACCGCGAGGCGGATTTCTACCTGTCGGTGACCCGGCTCGGCTGCGACAAGGAGTACGACGGCGACACGATCATCGCCGTCGAGCGCGACGATGCGGTCCTATCGCTGGTCAAGGATCGACGACATCTTCGCGCGTCGGCGCCCGAACGGCTGGAGGAGCGTCACGTGCCGGGCGCCATGGTCGAAGCGGAACACCCCGGCTTGGCGCCGCCGACGCCGTGAGGCGGTCGGCTCCGTCCGTGCCGAACCCCTCGCGGTCGCTGACGACGTAGAGGGGCCGCCGCTTCACCTCCGCGAACACCCGGCCGAGATAGGCGCCGAACAGGCCGAGGGTCAGGAGCTGGATGCTGCCCAGCAGCAGCACCGCGACGATAACCGAGGCATAGCCCGGGACGTCGCGGCCGAAGATCAGGGTGCGGATCACGAAGAACACGGCCAGCAGGAACGACGGCACGGCGAGCACCGCGCCTATATAGCCGGCAACGACCAATGGGAAGGTGCTGAAGCTCGCGATCCCGTCGACGGCGAACGCGATCAGCCGATGCAGCGACCAGCTGGTGTCTCCGGCCCGCCGTTCGGCCACTTCATACTCAACGCCGGTGTGACGGAAGCCGACCCAGGCGAACAGGCCCTTCATGAAGCGGGCGCGCTCGGGCAACTCGTTGAGGACGTCGACGACGCGGCGGTCGAGCAGACGGAAATCCCCGGCTCCCGGCGGCATGTGGACGTCGGCGAGATGCGAAAAGACCCGATAGAAGGTGCGGCTGGCGAGGCGGCGCAGCGGCGAATCCGTGGTCCGCTCGCGGCGCACCCCGTAGACCATGTCATAGCCCTCGCGCCACTTGGCCAGGAACTCGCCGATCACCTCGGGCGGGTGCTGCAGATCGGCGTCGATCGGCACCACGGCCCGGCCCAAGCTGTGCGCGAGCCCGCAGGCGAGCGCCACGTCCTTGCCGAAATTGCGCGACAGGCGCACCAGGCGCAGCCGCTCGTCGGCTCGGCTGCGCTCGACCAGGCGGGCCCAGCTGTCGTCGCGGCTGCCGTCATCGACGCACACGATCTCCGTGGCCATGCCGAGCCGGTCGAGCACGGGATCGAGGCGCGCGAAGAAGGCCGCGAGGTTCTGCGCCTCGTTGAAGATCGGCACGACAATGGACAAGTCGGGGGACAATTCGGGCATGTCCGGGGTCACCGGCCTCCTCCCGCGGCACAAATTTCGGGTATCCTCCCGCGCGAGCAGAACCCGGTCAACCCGCCTGACCCCATCCGAAAGTGCCATGCCGCTGCGTTTGATCCTGTGCGCCGACGACTATGCGATCGCCCCCGGCGTGTCGCACGGCATCCTGCGGCTGATCCTGGCCGGACGGCTCACCGCCACCAATTGCCTGACCGTGAGCCGCTTCTGGCCCGAACACGCAGCCTGGCTCAAGCCGCATACCGACAAGGCCGATATCGGCCTTCACCTGGCTCTGACCATGCTGCGGCCGCTCGGCGCCATGCCGCGCACTTGTCCGGACGGGCGCTTGCCGCAGATTCGCGACCTCACGATCGCGGCGTGGCTCGGGCGGCTCGAGCTTGGCGAGATCGCGGCCGAACTCGGCCGACAGCTCGATGCGTTCGAGGCCGAGTTCGGGCGGCCACCGGCGTTCCTCGACGGCCATCAACACGTGCACCAGCTGCCGGGAATCCGCGACGTGGTTCTCGATTTGTGGAAACGCCGGCTCTCCGGGAGCGGCACCTGGTTGCGCCGGACCGACGAGCCGATGTCGACCGTTCTCGAACGACGCGTCGAGCGCAGCAAAGCAGCCATCATTTCGCTGTTGGGTCGCGGTCTCGGGCGCATGGCGCGCGCCCGCGACATTCCGACCAACGACAGCTTCGCCGGCGTGCAGGATTTTTCCGGCCGGGTGCCCTACGCAAAGCTGTTCGAGCGCTTCCTCCTGGGGGCCGGCGGCCGGCATCTCGTCATGTGCCATCCCGGTTATGTCGATCAGGACCTGCGCGCGGTCGATGACGTCACCGACGCGCGCGAAGAGGAACTGGCGTTTTTCGAAAGTGCCGCCTTTCCAGAGATGGTCGCACGGCACGGGCTGAGCTTGGGGCGGTTCGCCTAAGCGAGCGTCAATGCGCCGGGCGGCCGATATAGGTCCGACGCGCGCGGTGAAAGCCGAGGTTGCGCGGATACGCTTCGGTGGCGAAACCGGCGCTGCGCAGCAGCGCCGTGATCTCCTGTTCGGTGTACACCGACAGGCCGAGGCGGCGGCGGAGACCCCGGTAATCCGAAAATAACGTCGTGGCGAGGCCGGCCAGGGCGGCGAGGAAGAACCCGTGCTGCCACGCCGTCGTCAGCAGGGCCTGGATGTCGTCGAGCAGACGCGCATCGGGCGGGATCACATCGGCGATCACCAGCATGCCCGTCCCGGCAAGCTTCCGCCGCCAGCCGCGGAACAGATCGGGCAGTGCGGCGCGGTCGACATATTGGATGACCGAGAACACAACGAACACATCGATAGAGCCGTCCGGCAGCGCCAGTAGGCCCGGCTCGTCCAGCACTGTGATGTTGGGCACCGGGGAAAAGCGCGTGGCGAGGCGCGCCCGCACCGACGGCGCGCCATCGTACAGATAGAGACGGCCGGCGCGCGCGGCGACCCGCGCCGCATCCAGCGCCTCGCCGCAGCCGAAGTCGAACACGGTCGAACCGCGGCGCTGGGGAAGGACGGCCAGGATCTCGTCGGCGATGTGGGCGTAATGAACGCGCAAATGCCGGTCATTGACATAGATGCTATGCGGCCGGTCCCAAAAGCGCAGCCAGGACTCAGCCATGCGGCGACTGGCTGCGCAGGAACGCCGCGAGGGCGTCCCAGCAATCGGGCTTCCAGTGCGGATGCGCCCGCGCCGACGGCGAGCACAGCACGAAGACCTCGGTGGCCTCCCACGGCTCGGCCTGGCGGCCGAGCGGCAAATCACCGGTTGCGCAGCCGTAGAAATAGGACGCGGACCGCTTGCCGACGAAGGCCAGCGTTTTCGGCCGGTGCCGGCGCAGCTTCGAGCGCAGCAATGCGACATCGCGCGGGGTGACGACGATCTTGTCGTCCATTCCGGATTGCGTCTTCGCGACGTCGGTGATCCCGATGCCGAGCGCCGGCAATTGGCGGAACTGCTGCGGCGTGAAGTCGGCCGGGACGAGGCCGATTGTCTTCAGCGTTGGCCAGAACTTGTTGTTGGGGCCGACATAGGGCGTCTTTTCGCGGGCCGATTTGGGCCCGGCCGCCATGCCGCAGAACAACACGGACAGCCCCGGGCACAACACGTCGTCAATCGTGGTTCGGCCTCGCATGCCGCTATTCAATCAGCCGCGCCCCGCGCTCGCGAGTGAAATAATTCCAGATCCATTGCGTGGTGACGATCACCCGGTTCTCGAATCCAACCAGCAACACGATGTGGATGATGCCCCACATCAGCCAGGCGAGCCGGCCGGTCAAGCGCCACCAGCCGAAATCGAATACCGCGGCGTGCCGTCCGATGACGGCGGTGTTGCCGCGATTGTGGAAGCGGAACGGCGGCAGCGGCGTGCCGTCCGAGAGGTTGCGCGCCAGGGCCCGCCCCAGATGTCGGCCTTGCTGCTGGGCCACCTGTGCCAGGCCAGGAAGCGGCTTGCCGTCGGCGCCGGCGCAGACCACGGTGTCGCCGAGCGCGTAAACGCCGGGACGGTCAGGCACGGAGAGGTCGGGTGCGACCGAGATCCGCCCCGCCTTGTCCGCCGGCACGCCCAGCCAGCGCGCCGCCGCCGAGGCGGCCATTCCGGCCGCCCACAGGACCGTTCCCGCCGGAATCCGCTCGGCGCCCAGGCACACGCTCTCCTCGTCGATCGCCGTAACTGCCTGCCCGGTGCGCACGGTGACGCCCAGGCCCTCCAGCGCCCGCACGGCATAAGCCGAGAGATGATCCGGAAAGCCCGCCAGTACCCGCGGGCCGGCTTCGATCAGGAGAATCCGGGTGGCGCGCGGATCGATCCGGCGGAAATCGTTCTTCAGCGTCCAGCGCGTAAGCTCGGCGACCGCACCGGCGAGCTCCACGCCGGTCGGACCGCCGCCGACGATGACGCAGGTCATGAGCTGACGCCGGCGATCCGGGTCGATCTCGATTTCGGCGAACTCGAACGCCCGCAGCAGCTTCGCGCGCACCGTGCGGGCGTCGGCGAGCGTCTTCAGCCCGGGCGCGATCTCGGCCCACTCGTCGTGGCCGAACCAGCTGTAGCTGGCCCCGGTTGCGAGGACCAGGCGGTCCCAGTCCACCGGGGGCTCGTTTTCGACCAGGACCCGCCGCTCAGCGACATCGACCCCGGTCACCGTGCCCAGGCGGACCTCGACGTTGTCGTAGCGGGCGAGGACGTGGCGAAGCGGCGAGGCGATATGCGCCGGCGACAGCGCCGCCGTCGCGACCTGATAAAGGAGCGGCTGGAACAGGTGGTAGTTGCGCTTGTCGATGAGGACGACCCGGTGCGCAGTTCCGGCCAGAGCCTGCGCGCACGCCAAGCCGCCGAATCCACCGCCCACGATGGCGACCGTCGTCATGGCTCAACCCGGCCTAAATGTACACTCTAGGGGCCATGCTTCGTGACGCGGCGCTTCGCGCCACTTCCAGCATGAGGCACATTACAATTGGCATGACCGGCGTCCTCAGCCTGAGGAGCGACCCTGAGCTTTGCGAAGGGGTGCGTCTCGAAGGCCGTCAGTCCCGCAAGTCCTCCCACAGCTCCTTCACCTTGGCGAAGAAGCCGTGGGATTCGGGGCTGGTCTTGTTGGGCTGGCCGGCCTGCTCGAACTGGCGCAGCAGATCCTGCTGGTCGCGCGTGAGATTGACCGGCGTTTCGATCACCACCTCGATAAAGAGGTCGCCACGCCGGTGCTCGCGCAGCACGGTCATGCCCTTGCCCTTGAGCCGGAACTGCTGGCCGGTCTGGGCGCCCGCTGGGACGGTCACTTTGGCACGGCTGCCGTCGATCGACGGCACCTCGACCGTGCCGCCCAAGGCTGCGGTCGTCATGGCGATCGGCACCCGGCAATGAAGGTCGGCCGCTTCGCGCTGGAAGAAGCGATGCGGCTGGATGGTGAGGAAGATGTAGAGGTCGCCGGCGGGGGTGCCGCGCGGACCGGCTTCGCCTTCGCCGGCGAGACGGATGCGCGTCCCGTCCTCGACGCCGGCGGGAATGTTGACGTTGAGCGTGCGTTCGCGCTGGACGCGGCCCTGGCCGCGGCAGGTCTTGCACGGCTTCTCGATCACCGCCCCCTGGCCGCCGCATGACGGGCAGGTGCGCTCGACGGTGAAAAATCCCTGCTGGCTGCGCACCTTGCCGTGGCCGCGGCAGGTGGGACAGGTCACCGGCTTCGAGCCGGCCTCGGCCCCGGTACCGGCGCAGGCTTCGCAGGCGACGGCGGTCGCGACGCGGATCTGCGCCTGTTTGCCGCTGAACGCGTCGGTGAGGCTGATCTCGAGATTGTAGCGCAGGTCGGCGCCCTGAGGTCGGCCGCCGCGGCGCGTCCCCATGAACTCGCCGAACATCTCGTCGAAGATGTCGGCAAAGCCGCCCACGCCGAAATTGAAGTCGGCGCCGGGCCGCGCCCCGTTGGAACCGTGCTCGAACGCTGCGTGGCCGAACCGGTCGTAGGCCGCGCGCTTCTGATCGTCCTTCAGGACGTCATAAGCTTCGTTGATGTCCTTGAAGTTTTGCTCGGCCTTCTTGTCGCCCGGGTTGCGGTCCGGGTGGCACTGCATGGCGAGCTTGCGATACGCCTTCTTCAGGTCGTCAGCCGAAGCGCCGCGTGCGACGCCGAGCGTTTCGTAGTAGTCCTGCTTCGTCATTCGACCCGTCGTCCCCAACCGCCCCCGCGGCCATTGTCCGCAGCTTGGGCCCGCGCCGGCACCTGCCTTATGAGTACCGGCGCGGATCTAATCAAGCACGTTTGTTCTTTTTCTCGTCGACTTCCTCGAAATCGGCGTCGACGACCTTCTCGTCTTTGGCACCGCCGGCACCCGAGCCCGCCGCACCGGCATCGCCGCCGGGGGCCGCACCGGGACCGCCTGGGCCGCCGCCCGGCCCCGCACTCGCCTGTGAGGCCTTGTACATGGCTTCGCCGAGCTTCATCGCCGACTGCGTCAAGGCTTCGGTCTTCTGCTTGATCGCGTCGGCGTCGTCGCCGTCGCCGTCCTTGACCGACTTCAGAGCGGCCAGGTCAGACTCGATCTTCGACTTCTCGGCTGGGCCGATCTTCTCGCCGTATTCCTTCAGGTTCTTCTCGACCTGGTGGATCAGGCTATCGGCGTGGTTGCGGGCGTCGATCAGCTCGCGGCGCTTCTTGTCCTCCGACGCGTGCTCCTCGGCGTCCTTCACCATGCGCTTGATCTCGGAGTCGGACAGACCGCCCGAGGCCTGGATCTTGATCTGCTGCTCCTTGCCGGTACCCTTGTCCTTGGCCGACACGTTGACGATGCCGTTGGCATCGATGTCGAACGTGACTTCGATCTGCGGCACGCCGCGCGGCGCCGGCGGTATGCCGACCAGATCGAACTGGCCGAGGAGCTTGTTGTCGGCCGCCATCTCGCGCTCGCCCTGGAAGACGCGGATCGTGACCGCACCCTGGCTGTCCTCGGCGGTCGAGAAGACCTGCGACTTGCGGGTCGGGATGGTCGTGTTGCGGTCGATCAGACGGGTGAACACGCCGCCCAGGGTCTCGATGCCCAGCGACAGCGGGGTCACGTCGAGCAGCAGCACGTCCTTGACGTCGCCCTTGAGCACGCCGGCCTGGATCGCGGCACCCACGGCGACGACCTCGTCCGGATTCACGCCGCGATGCGGCTCGCGCCCGAAGAACTGCTTCACCGTCTCGATGACCTTCGGCATGCGGGTCATGCCGCCGACCAGGACCACCTCATCGACCTCGGAGGCCTTGAGCCCGGCGTCCTTCAGCGCCGCCTTGCACGGCTCGACGGTCTTCTGGATCAGGTGGTCGACGAGCGATTCGAGCTTGGCGCGGGTGAGCTTGATGTTGAGATGCTTCGGCCCACTGGCATCGGCGGTGATGAACGGCAGGTTCACCTCGGTCTGGGTCGCCGACGACAGTTCGATCTTGGCCTTCTCCGCGGCCTCCTTGAGGCGCTGCAAGGCCAACCGGTCGCTGCGGAGGTCGATGCCCTGGTCCTTTTTGAACTCGGTCGCCAGGTAGTCGATGATCTCCTTGTCGAAGTCTTCGCCGCCGAGGAACGTATCGCCGTTCGTCGACTTCACCTCGAAGACGCCGTCGCCGATCTCGAGAGTCGAGACGTCGAATGTGCCGCCGCCGAGGTCGTAGACCGCGATCGTGCCGGTCTTCTTCTTTTCGAGACCGTAGGCGAGCGCGGCCGCGGTCGGCTCGTTGATGATGCGCAGCACTTCGAGTCCGGCGATCTTGCCGGCATCCTTGGTGGCCTGGCGTTGCGAGTCGTTGAAGTAGGCCGGAACGGTAATGACAGCCTGGGTGACCTTCTCGCCAAGATACGCCTCGGCGGTCTCTTTCATCTTCTGCAGGATGAACGCGGAAATCTGGCTCGGACTGTAGCGCTTGCCCTGTGCCTCGACCCACGCGTCGCCGTTCTCCGATTTGACGATCTTGTAGGGCACGAGACCCATGTCCTTCGAGACCATCGGATCTTCGAAGCGGCGGCCGATCAGACGCTTGACGGCATAAATCGTGTTGTTCGGGTTGGTCACCGCCTGGCGTTTCGCAGCCTGGCCGACCAGACGCTCTCCGGAGTCGGTAAACGCGACGATCGACGGAGTCGTGTTTGCACCCTCGGCGTTGGGAATGACCTTGGGCGTCGAGCCTTCCATGACGGCGACGCAGCTATTCGTCGTGCCGAGGTCGATACCAATAACCTTGCTCATAACAAATCCTCTTTCTGCGGCAGGCCGCGAGCGGCCCCGAGACGGGCCCCGCCCCGGCCCCCTAGTGAACACAAGGGTTGTGGGGACTTTACCGTCCGGTATATAGGGCCGGATTCAGAACGCTGCAATGGCGAGGCTGCGACAAAAGCCTGCTCCGGCGCGGGCTTGGCAGCCGTTCCAGCGCCGCCGAAGACCTCGGCGAGCGGCCAGAAATTTGCGGTAGTGGAACCGCTTAATTAACCATGGGCGTGCGGCTAAGCCGCGCCCCGGCCAAGCATTCGCCTCGGCCTCGACGGGTGATGGTTAAGAAAATTCGGCGGCGGGATTGCGAGTACTTGCCGAACACTCGGCCACCACCCACATTGCCAAGACGACCCTTCTCCTGTATTCTCCCTGCGTAGAAGGGTCATTCCATATTCCCGCAGAACACGGGATTTTCGATGAACTCGCTTCAATTACCGCCAGTTACAGGGGTTCAGAGCCCCGGCCCGTCCCCCTCGGGGACGGCGGCGGGGAACGAGTCTTCGACGTCGCACGTGACAGAGCAGGCTCCGAAGCCGCAGCCTCCGTCTCGGCCGGCGAACCCGCCGCCGATATCCCAAGTCAACGCGGCACAGCAGGCCCAAGTCGACGCGGCGAGGGCCGCGGATGTGGCGCGCGTCGAAACGCCTGCCTTCGCCTTGCAGGTCGGCGTGATACACCCCTCGTTCCAGGTCTATGTGGACGCAGTGGATACGGCCAGCCATCGCGTGATTGCCCGGGTGTACGGACCGCGTGGCCAAGTCACCGAGCCGGCACCGATCCGGCACTTGGTGGCGAAGGTCTGAACTGAGACGTAGACGACAGCGGTTCGCGAGACGCCCGGCTCACCGCCGGGCTTTTTGTTTGGCCTAGCCGCCGCTCGCCAGCGCTTCTGTTACGCCGACGTATTGACCGTCTGGCCCGCCGAACCGGTGGCGCTGCCTTTGGCGACCGCGACCATGGCCGGACGCAGCAGCCGACCGTGAATGGTGTAGCCGGATTGCAGGACCTGAACCACCGCGCCCGACGGCTTGTCGGGCGCATCGACCTGCATCACCGCCTGATGGAGATTGTGGTCGAAGGGCTCGCCGAGCGGATCGACCTTCTTGATGTGATGCCGCTCAAGCGTGGCCAGGAAGTCGCGCTCGGTGAGCTCGACGCCGGTGGCGAATTTGTCCAGCTGCTCGTCCGCCTGGCGGGCCTCGGCCGAAATTCCCTCAAGAGCGCGGCGCAGATTGTCGGCGACCGGCAGGACATCGCGCGCGATGTTCGTGATCGCGTATTTGTTGTTCTCCTCGATCTCGCGCTGACTGCGGCGCCGTGTGTTCTCGGCCTCCGCCAGCGCCCGCAGCGCCTGATCCTTGAGCCGCCCGACCTCGGCTTCGAGCTCGGCCACGCGCTTGGCCAGTTCCGGCGGCTGGCGCGCGTCGGCTTCGGACGCACCCGGCGTCCGCTCTCGCGCGGACTGGTCCTGTCCCGGCGGCGTCGAGAGCGTCGGCTCGACGCGGCCCGCGGGATCGTTCGGCATGTCGTCGTTCATTGCAAAATCCTTGGGTCTCCACATGGCTTGAGTCTGCCGTTCCTCACGGTGAAGGACCGCCCGCGGCCGCGGTGTGGGCGGTCGAAGAGAAGGCTCAGGCGATCAGGCGGGCGATCACCTTCGCGGTATAGTCCACCATCGGGATCACGCGCGCGTAGTTCATCCGCGTCGGTCCGATGACGCCGATCGCCCCCACCACCTGCTCCTTGGTGTTGGCATAAGGGGCTATGATCATCGAGCATCCGCCCATGCCGAACAGCTTGTTCTCGGTCCCGATGAAGATCTGGACTCCGGTCCCCCCTTGCGCGGCATCCAGGAGCTTCAGCATCGTCTCCTTGGTCTCCAACGTCTCGAACAGACCGCGGATGCGTTCAAGGTCTTCCAGCGCCGTCACGTCCTCCAGCAGCTTCGACTGGCCCCGGACGATGAGGTAGCCCCCCTCGACGGCTTCTCCGGACGATACCGCGAGGCCGGCCTCGACGACCTTTTGAGTCAACGCATCGAGCTCGGCCTTGTTCTCGTCGAGCTCGCGCAAAATATCGCCGCGCGCCTCGCCGAGGGTACGGCCCATCAGCCGCGCATTCAGGTAGTTGCCGGCGCGCACGAGCTCGGCCGGGGTCAGGCCCAGCGGCAGCTCGACCACCCGATTCTCGACCAGGCCGCTCCCGGTGACCATGACCACCAGGGCGCGGCCCGGCCCGAGGTTTACATATTCGACGTGCTTCAGCGCCCCCTCGGTCTTGGGGGCGGTGACCAGACCGGCGCAGTGCGACAGGCCCGACAGGAGCTGCGTCGCCTGCTCCAGCACCTGGGGCAGGCTCTTCCCGGCGGCGACGCATTGCGAATCGATCTTCGCGCGCTCCTCGGCCGACAGGCGGCCGACCTCGAGGAAGCCATTGACGAACATGCGCAGACCGAGATCGGTGGGCAGCCGCCCGGCCGAGGTATGGGGGGCGTAGAGGAGCCCCGCTTCCTGCAGATCGGCCATCACGTTGCGGATCGTCGCCGGCGACAGGGCGGTGCCCAGCTTGCGCGACAGGGTGCGCGAGCCGACCGGCTCGCCAGTCTCGACATACGCCTCGACGATCTGGCGAAAAATATCGCGGCTGCGCTCGCTAAGCTCCGCCAAGGGCGGGGTCGGGCCCGCCAAACCGAGCGAATCGGACCGTAAGGGCTTGACCATATTCATATCCAGAAATGTAGGGAGCGGCCTTGAACGCGTCAATCAGACACCACGTCGATCTGAGCCCGCCTATGGACGGCGCAGGAGCCCGCGGGTTAGGGTTCCGGCCCGATTTAACCAGCGAGATCCTGCTCATGCGTCCCTCCGGCCGCGCCGCCGATGTGTTGCGCTCCATCCAGCTCGAGCCCGACATCGCCAAATACGCCGAGGGATCGTGCATGGCGCGGTTTGGCGACACCCATGTTCTGTGCACGGCGACGGTCGAGGACAAGGTCCCCCCCTTCCTGCGCAACACCGGATCCGGCTGGGTGACTGCCGAGTATGGCATGTTGCCGCGCTCCACCCATACGCGCACCGATCGCGAGGCGGCGCGCGGCAAGCAGAGCGGCCGCACCCAGGAAATCCAGCGCCTGATCGGCCGCTCGTTGCGCACGGTCACCGACTTGAAGGCCTTGGGCGAGCGGCAGGTCCGCATCGACTGCGACGTCATCCAGGCGGATGGCGGCACGCGCACGGCCGCCATCACCGGCAGCTTCGTCGCGCTGCACCGCGCCCTTTCGAAGGTCGTGAAGGACGGGGAGCTCGCCAAGCTGCCGCTCACCGATCACGTCGCGGCGATCTCCTGCGGCATGTATGCGGGCACGCCGGTGCTCGACCTCGATTACGCCGAGGACTCGACCGCCGACGCCGATGCGAATTTCGTGCTCACCGGGTCCGGCAAGATCATCGAGGTGCAGGGCACGGCCGAGCGCGCGCCGTTCAGCGACCAGGACCTGCTGTCGTTGTTGAAGCTGGCGCGCAAGGGCGTCGACCAGCTGATCGCCCTGCAGAAGAAGGCGCTCGCGGTTTGACCGGCGCGCCGTCGGATGCTTGATCCATGGCGCGACGCTTCACCGACAAGAAGCTGGTGATTGCCAGCCATAATGCCGGCAAGGTCCGTGAGATTGCCGAACTCCTCCAGCCGTTCGGCGTCGAGGTCGTCTCGGCGGGCGCGCTTGGATTGCCCGAGCCCGAAGAG
>DASWFO010000239.1:0-12198 GCA_036394195.1 Alphaproteobacteria bacterium
CGGCGGGCGAGGTCGTCCCACGCCTTGTGGACCGCATGGTGCTGCATGCCGGCCCGCCGGTGGCGTGGGAGCGCATGTGCGGTCCCCTCCGCGCTGCCATCCAGGGGGCGTGTGTGCTCGAAGGCTGGGCGCCCGATCTGGAGGCGGCCGAAAAGCTTATCCTGGCCGGCGGGATTCAGTTCGGCCAGAACCACGATCACGACGCGGTTGGCCCGATGGCCGGCATCACCAGCCGCAGCATGCCGGTGTTCGTGGTCGAGAACCGCGCCTTCGGCAACCGCGCCTATGTCACGATCAACGAGGGCATGGGCAAGGTGATGCGCTATGGGGCCAACGATCCCGAGGTTCTCACCCGCCTGCGCTGGTTCATCGACAAGCTTGGTCCGGCGCTGGCGACCGCACTCCGCCTGTCCGGCGGTCTTCCGCTGAAGCCCCTGATCGCCCGTGGCCTGACCATGGGTGATGAGAATCACATGCGCAACCAGGCGTGCTCGGCATTGTTTCTGCGCGCGCTGGCGCCGGCGCTCGCGCGCGCGGTCTCCGACCAGGCCGAGCTCGCCCGGATTTTCGAGTTCCTCGGCGGCAACGAGATGTTCTTCCTCAATCTCGCCATGGCGATGGGTAAGTCGATCACCGATCCGGCGCGCAACATCGAGGCCTCGTCGGTGGTGACCGTCATGGCCCGCAACGGCACCGAGTTCGGGATCCGCGTCTCGGGTACGGGCAACGACTGGTTCGCGGCTCCCTCCGAACAGCCGCGCGGCGTGTATTTCCCCGGGTTCACCGCCAAGGACGCCAATCCCGATATCGGCGATTCGGCGATCGTCGAGACGATTGGGCTCGGCGGCTTCGCGATGGCGACCGCACCGGCGGTGGTCTCCGCGGTCGGCGGCTCGGTCGGCGACGCGCTCAACTATACGCGCGCCATGTACGACATCACGGTCACGCGCAGCCCCGACTGGACCATGCCGGCGCTGGACTTCATGGGGGTCCCGGTCGGCATCGACATCCGCAAGGTCGTGGAGACGGGAATCCGGCCGACGATCAACACCGGCATCGCCCACCGGCTGCCCGGCATCGGCCAGGTCGGCGCCGGCATCGTCAATCCGCCGGCGGCGATCTTCGAGAAGGCGCTGCTGGCGCTGGCGGCGCGGCTGGGTGTGCAGCCGTGAGTCACGTCGTTAACCGCGTCCGGCGCGGCCTGTATCTTGATTCACTGGCGCTGATGCGGATTTCGCAGACGCTGTCCGGCCTGCCGGGTGTCGAGACCGCCTCGCTGATGATCGGCACGCCGGCCAACCGGCAGATCCTCGACGACGCCGGCATGCTGGCCGCCGCGGGACACGAGGCCGGCGCCAACGACCTGATCATCGCCATCAAGGCGGAAAGCGAGACGGCGGCAAAGGAGGCACTCGCGCAGGTCGACAAGCGGCTGGATCAGCCGCAGGCGATGACCGCAACCGGCGAGCGCCGGCCGCGCACGATCGCGGCCGCGGCGAATGCGCTCGGCGGCGCCAATCTCGCGATCATCTCGGTGCCCGGAGAATTCGCCGCCAACGAAGCCCGTAAGGCGCTGGCCGCCGGGCTCCATGTGCTGCTGTTCAGCGACAATGTGGCCGTCGAGGATGAGCGCGCGCTGAAGCAGGAGGCGCAGAAACGCGGCCTGTTGCTGATGGGCCCGGATTGCGGCACGGCGCTGATCGGCGGCACGCCGCTCGCGTTCGCGAACGAGGTCGCGTCCGGCGACATCGGCATCGTGTCGGCGTCGGGCACCGGGCTGCAGGAGGTGTCGTGCCTGATTGCCCGCGCCGGCGGCGGCGTGTCCCACGGGATCGGCGTCGGCGGCCGCGACCTGTCGGACAAGGTCGGCGGCCTCACGACCTTGATGGCGATCGAGGCACTCGACCGCGATCCTGGCACGCGCCATATCGTCCTGATCTCGAAGCCGCCCTCCGCCGCGGTCGCGGCGAAGGTGCTGGAGCGGGTGGCGCGCAGCACCAAGCCGTTCACCATCTGCTTCCTCGGTGCTGCCGATCAGCGCCTGCCGGCGAACGCGAAAGCCGCCCGCACCCTCGCCGCCGCGGCGTCGCTGGCGCTCGGCCGGCCGGTCGAGGTGGCGATCGATGCCGCCGCCATGGTCCGGCTGGTGGCGCGCGAGATGGATCCCAAGCGGCGCTCGATCCGCGGCATCTATTCGGGCGGCACGCTTTGCGCCGAGGCGCAGTTGGTGCTGCGCGAGGCCGGCGAAGCGTTCTGGTCGAATGCGCCGGTCCCGGGGGCGGCCTCCTCGCGGCCTGGCGGCGGACACGTGTTGATCGACTACGGCGCCGACGAATACACGGTCGGGCGGCCGCATCCGATGATCGACCCGACGCGGCGCAACGAGGCGTTGCGCGAGGCGCTGGCGGATCCTCTGGTGGCGGTGGTCTTGATCGACGTCGTGATCGGCTATGGCGCGCATGACGATCCGGCCGGAGCGGTGGCCGCCGTCGCGGCGGCGGCCAAGATCCCGCGGCCGGCCATCGTGGCCTCGGTCACCGGCACCGACGGCGACCCGCAGAACCGCACGGCGCAGATCGGCAAGCTCGAGAAAGCCGGGATCCTGGTCGCCGCCTCGAACGCGCAGGCGGCGGCCCTGGCCCTGGCGATCAGCCGCCGCTAGACGAGCGCGTTCAGGACCGCGCGCGCACCCGCGAGCGCGTCCCAGCCCGAGCTGTGGCCGATGCGGTCGAGCCGCCGCAGCGCATCGAGCAGCGCCGGTTGGTCGGCGCAGGCGACGGCGGCGAGCGCCTCGTGCAACGCCGCAGCACCCTCGCCGTCGGCGGCCGCGCGCAGATGGGCGAGCGAAATCGTGTTGGTGCGCTCCGGCGCCGGCGCCAATAGACCGGCGGCCAGCCGGTCGGCCGCGCCGCCATGGCCGAAGCTGCGCAACGCGATCATGGCCCCGCCCAGCGCGTCGTCGCCCGCCGGCGTCAGGCCGGGTCCGAGGCCGAGCACATCGACGGCCGCACCCGGAACCTCAGGTCCGGCTCCGGCCCCGAGCCAAGTCGTCAGCGCGGTGAAACTGGCCTGCACCCGCGCCGCGACGGGATCATCGACTTCGGGGGCGGCGAGACCGCGGGCCGCGACCCGGCCGAGCGCAGCCTTCAGGGCGGCAAGACCGTGGCGGAGCCCCTCCTGGTCGGGAATCGTAAACACGGCCGGCTGCCAGATCGCGGCCCCGGCAGTGTCGAACTCCAGGCGCTCGCCGTCCTGGAAATCCGTGGCGCTGAACTCCGTCTGCGCGAGGAGGACGTTCAATGGGCCGAGGCCAAGCCGCTCGCCGCCGATGCAGGCGAGCCCGCCGGCGGCGTCGTGGACGTAGAGACTGCGCTCAAAGCGCGCGAACACACGCAGCTCGTCGCGGCCCTCGATGAGCCGCCGGGCGTGGCGGCCGAGCGTGTGGACGGCGAGGCGGGCCGGGACGGCGATCTCAGGCATCGGGAACGACATGCGTGCCGGTCTCGCCGCGCAACGCCGGCAAGGCTTGCCCGATGTCGCCGATGATGACGCGCTTGCCGCCCATCTCGAGGAAGCGGATGGCGGCATCCATCTTGGGCCCCATGCTGCCGGGAGGAAAATGGCCCTCGGCGTGCAGCGCCTTGACCTCGGACAATGTCACGCGGTCGAGAAACCGCTGGCGCGGCGTCCCGTAATGGATGGCGACCTTGGACACGGCGGTCAGGATCATCATCTCGTCGATTCCGAGGACCCGCGCCATGTGAGCCGACGTCAGGTCCTTGTCGATGACCGCCTCGATGCCCTGCCGCGTGCCGTCGGCGGCGCGCACGACCGGGATGCCGCCGCCGCCGCCGGCGATCACCACGGCACCTTGCTTGGCCAGGGCCCGGATCAGCGATATGTCGACGATGTGCTTGGGCCGCGGCGACGGCACAACGTGCCGCCACCCACGGCTTTTTTCCTCCCGCATGTCCCAGCCGAGCTCGGCCGCGAGCTCTTTCGCCTCGCCTTCGCTGTAGAACGTGCCGATCGGCTTGGTCGGATTTTGGAAGGCCGGATCATTGGGATCGACTTCGACCTGGGTGAGGAGGCAAACCACGTGCCGGCTGTTGCCGACTTCGCGGAGCGCGTTCTCGAGCGCCTGCATCAGGAGGTATGCGATGCCGCCCTGGCTCTGAGCGACGCAGATGTCGAGCGACATCGGCGCCACGCGCTGCCGGCTGATCGCCATCCGCAGATGGATCTTGCCGACCACCGGCCCGTTGCCGTGGGTGATGATCAGCTCCCGCCCGAGCTCCATGATCGGCCGCAGGGCCCGCCCGGTCGCGGTCGCGATTTCGACCTGCTCTTCGGCGGTGCCGCGGATGTTCTCGGGATGGGTGGCATTGCCGCCGATGGCGATGAGCAGTCGTTCCGGCAGCTCGCGAAGATCGCTCATGGACAGCGCCCGTTGGTGTGTTCAGTGCAGCCTAACGCGTTCAACGACTTGTCGCGATATTTCCACATGTCAGCGGCGCCTGACTCGGGGACTCCGGCGCGGTTGCGCCAACGGCGTGGCTTCGTCGCCTCTGGTGACCCGCCCGATGCAGGTTTGCGAATTCTTATCCACATATCCACAGATAGCGCATAGGCCGCTTAACCACATTTCAAGGAGGAGAGACTCTTTTTTAAGGAATATGACCGTACTTTAGGATGATTGGGCGGCTTTCGGGAACGCTATCCCAGCCATGCAATGGCATCCTTGACCCGCGCTGTGGACACGGCATCATTCGAGAGCGGCTCGTGTAGACACCGAATCTAGGCGCAGGCGGCCGCCGCGGGGGGCGACGCGGGGCCGCCCGGGGGTGACTGGGTTGGCTGGGGGGCTTTTGAAGCGAATTTTAGATTTCGCGGAGCGCGTTTTTCGCGAGCGCGAAATCATTCTGCGGTCGGATGTCGGCGTCCGCTATATCGTGCTGACGCCGACGATTCAGCAGATCATGGCGGCGGGCTTCGCGCTCGCCGTCGTGTGCGTCATTTGGGCGCTGATCGCGCGCCAGGAGGCTTGGCGGCTCGTCGATCTGAAGCAGGGCGAGGTGGCGCGGGTCGAAGAAGCCTACCGGATGGCGATCGACAGCCTGGGGGCGGCGGTCGACAGCGCCCAGGAAAAAGGCCGCGCCGAGAGCGCGGTTGCGATCCTCAACCTCGTCGAGCAGAACGAGACCCTGCAGAAGCGTGTGGGCGAGATCGGCCAGCGTCTGGCCAATGCCGAGGCCGAGCGCGGCCGCGCGTCGGTCGCCCATGAAAGCCTCATCGCCCGCCTGCACAAGCTCGACGACCAGATTCGCGGCATGGCGCCGCGGAATCGCGAGCTCAGCTCGCTGTCGACGACCCTGACCGAGGGCCTCGACGAGGCGATGGCCGAGCGCGGCCGGCTGGCGGTGGAAAGCGACCGCCTGGCCTCGGATCGCACAGCCCTCAATGCCGAGATCGCCGAGCTCGGCCGGCGCCAGGCGGCGCTCAATTCCTCGCATGAAGCGACGATCACGCAGCTGTCGGAGCGCACCCAGGCCGGGATCGAAGGCCTCAAGCGGCTGATCAACCGCACCGGGATCGATGCCGAAAAGGTGGTGTCGGCCCAATCGCCGGGCGTCGGCGGGCCGTTCGTTCCGGCGGCGAAGCGGGACGACACGGCGCGCGCCGATCTGGTCGGGCTGGGGTCGCAGATCGGGCGGCTGCAGGAAATGCGCAAGCTGCTGCGGGCGCTGCCGGTGGGCGCCCCGACCGAGGTCTACAGCCTGATGAGCCCGTTCGGCGTCCGCCGCGATCCGTTCACCGGCCAGCTCGCCCAGCATAATGGTCTCGATCTGGCCGCCGCCCCTCGCGCCCCGGTGATGGGCACGGCACCCGGCCTCGTCACGTTCGCCGGCTGGAACGGCGAATTCGGCAACATGGTCGAGATCGACCATGGATATGGCCTGTCGACGCGCTATGCGCATTTATCACGAATTCTCGTAAAGGTCGGGCAGCGTATCGCCGCGCGCCATGTGGTCGGTCTGATCGGAACCACTGGCCGCAGCACAGGCCCTCACGTACACTACGAAGTGCTGAGCGACGGGAAGAACCTGAATCCCGCCAAATTCCTGGAGGCTGCGAGATATGTTCCTAAAAACCAGTAAGTCGGGTGCTCGGGAACAGATGAACGGCGCGGGGAGGCCAGGCATGCCCACGATCATCGGTGCCGATTTCCGTGTGAAGGGCGACATCTCCTGCGAGGGGGACATCCAGCTCGAGGGGACGGTCGATGGCAACATCAAGAGCGTGCGGCTGACCGTCGGCGAAACCGGCATCGTCAACGGCGATGTCAACGCCGAAGGCGTGCGGGTCCAGGGCAAGGTCGTCGGAAAGATCCACGCCAAGACCGTCGAGCTGGCCGGGACCGGCCATGTGACGGGCGACATCCTCCATGAGCGGTTGTCGGTGGAAAACGGCGCGTTTCTCAACGGCCATTGCCGCCGCCTCACCGACGAAGAGATCGACAAGGACAAGCCGGCCGCCGAGATCAAGGACGACGACGCCGTCAAGAAGGCCGAGACGCAGCTGACGCTGGTATCCAGCGCCGGTTGAGCCAGTCGCGTTTGGGCGGCGCGGCGGCCGACGGCTGTCGCGCCGTTTTCATGTCGGCACCTTGCGCCCGCCCGGAAAGCCGGATATCCGACATCGCATGACGGGCCCTGAAACCGCACGGCCTTCGGCCGCGGTCCGCGAAGACCGGCTGTGGCAGCGTCATCTCGACATGGCGAGGCTGGGTGCCACGCCGAAAGGCGGAGTGAACCGGCAGGCGTTGTCGCCCGAGGACGCGGCGGCGCGGCGGCTCCTGGCCTCGTGGGCCGAGGCGCGTGGGTTCGCCGTCGCGACCGACGCCATCGGCAATCTCTTCATCCGGTATGAGGGGAGCGACCGCGCGGCGGCGCCGGTGCTGACCGGCTCGCACATGGACAGCCAGCCGACGGGCGGGCGTTTCGACGGGATATATGGCGTGCTGGCCGGCTTCGAGGTGCTGGAAGCGTTCGCGGACTGTGGATGGCGTCCACGCCATCCGGTCGAGCTGGTCGCGTGGACGAACGAGGAAGGCAGCCGGTTCCAGCCCGGCGCCATGGGCTCGGCCGTGTATGCCGGAGCGCTGCCGCTGGCCACGGCGCTGGCGGTCACAGACCGTGCCGGCGTTTCCGTGGCCGAGGCGCTCGCACAGACGTTATCGTCCGCGCCGGCGCCGTCCCGCCCGGGCCTGGGTGGGCCGGTCGCCGCCTATATCGAGGCGCATATCGAGCAGGGGCCGCGTCTCGAAGCCGCCCGGCGGACCATCGGCGCCGTGACCGGGATTCAGGGCCAGCGCCGCTACACGGTCGACATCGTCGGCGAGGAGGCGCATGCGGGCACGACGCCGCGCGCGGCGCGCAAGGACGCGCTGTCCGCGGCGGTGGCGATCGTCGCCGCCCTCGAGCAATTGATGGCCGATCGGTCCGACACCGTGCGCTTCACGGTCGGCCGGTTCGAGGTGCATCCGGGTTCGCCCAACACGGTCCCGGGGCGGGTCCATTTCACCATCGATTTTCGCCACCCCGACGCGGCCGTGCTCGCCGCCCGCGGCGACCGGATCGCCGAGCTCGCGGAACGCCACGCCAAGGGCTGCGCCGTGACCGTGACCGAGATTTCGCGCGTGCCGCCGACGATCTTCGCCCCGGCGGTGATCGACCTGGTGCGCCGCTGCGCCGGGCGGCTCGGCTACCCGCTTATGGACATGCCGTCGGGGGCCGGCCATGACGCGATGCACATCGCCCGGATGGCGCCGTCCGGCATGATCTTCGTGCCGTGCCTGCGTGGCGTCAGTCACAACGAGGCGGAAAGTGCCACACCGGCCGATCTCGCGGCGGGCGCCCGCGTCCTTGCCGACGCCCTGGCCGATCTCGCGCGGTCATAAAAAAAGAGGCGGCCGCTCCGGCCGCCTCTCATATCTATTCGTCATGCCCGCGAAAGCGGCATCCAGTCTTTATTTTTCGCTGGATTCCCGCCAGGTGCTCGCGCGAAGCGCGACACCGGCGCGGGAATGATGTGACGCGCCAGAGGCACATCACATCAACTTGCGATCGGCGGCGGCCGGCAGGTACTTCCGGTCGAACACGTGGTCGGGCGCCACCTTGCGCGGCAGGGCGAGGCCCTCGGTGACGTAGTCGATATTCTTCCGCAGGCGGGCCTCCTCGACATCGCCCATGCCGTTCTTCTTGACGTCGTCGCTGAGCACGAAGTCGCGGATGGTGATGTTGAGCCGCTCGAGTTCGAGGCCGTCGTCGATGAGCGGGTCGGCCTTCTTGATCACGGCGATCGCCGCCTTCGGGTCCTTGACGGCGTCGCGCCAGCCGTGGATCGCCGCTTTGACGAACCCGGCGACCGCCTTGGGATTGTTCTTCGCGAAATCGGGCGTGACGAGGATTGCGTTCGAATACAGATCGAGCCCGTAATCGCTGTACTTCATGACGGTGAGGCTCGATTCCGGCACGCCCAGGCTGCGCAGCGCGAATGTCGCGGTGAAGGTGAACGCCGAGATCGCGTCCGCCTCGCCCTTGGCCAGCATCGGTTCGCGCAGCTGCGGCGACACGTTCGACCAATTCACAGACTTCGGATCGAAGCCGTTGATCTTGGCGAACATGTCGAACATGCGATAGCTCGCATCAAAGGACGGCGCCGCCGCCTTCTTGCCGACGAGGTCGGCGGGCTTGGTGATGCCGGACTTCTTCAGTGCCACGATCGACAAGGGTGCCCTGTCGTACACCATCATCACCGCCGGAATTTCCTTCTCCGGATTTTTGGCGTTGAACTCGATCAGCGAGTTGATGTCGCCGAACCCGATATCGTAGGTGCCGCTCGCCACCCGGCCGACCGTGTCGCCGGACCCGCGGCCGACATCGATCGCCGTCACGTTGACACCTTCCGCGGCGTAGTAGCCGCGCTCGCGCGCCAGGTAGAACGGGGCCTGCGAGCCCTGCAGCGTGAAATCGAGCGAGAATTTGACGTTTGTCTGGGCGGCCGCCGGGCCGCCGGCGGTCAGGGCCGCGACGGCGGCCGCGGCCACCAGCCAGCTGGCGCGATTGATGGTGACGCTGTGCATGGAGAGCTCCCCTCGTGAAATTATCGCGCCGTGCGCGACCCCGAATTCGCGAGTATCCGGGCGCAAACGACGTCGAGTCAATCGCTTAAGAAAGCAACTTCCGGGCCATCCGCGCTTGCCGGGCGGCGGTGCTGTGACTAGGGTGCGGCCCATGCCGCACATCTTGAGCTTGCAGGAGGTGAACGCGCTGGACCCGGCCGCGTTCGAGGCGCATCTGGGCCATGTCTTCGAGCATGCGCCGTGGGTGACGCGCCGCGCCGCCACAAGGCGGCCCTTCGCCAGCCGGGACGCTTTGCACCGCGCCATGCTGGACGCGATCGCCGCAGCCGAGGCGACGGAGCAATTGGGGCTGCTGCGTGGCCATCCGGACCTCGCCGGCAAGGCGGCGATCGGCGGCGACCTCACCGCCGATTCCCGCCGCGAGCAGCACGGGGCGGGCCTCGACCGTCTGACGCCTGCGGAATACGAAAGGTTCCACGCGCTCAACCGGCGTTACCAGGAGAAGTTCGGCTTTCCCTTCATCCTCGCGGTGAAGGGAAAGTCGAAGGACGATATCCTGGCGGCGTTCCAGGCGCGCATCGACCGGGCACCGGACGCCGAATTCGGCGAGGCCTTGGAGCAGGTCGGCCGCATCGCCGCGTTTCGCCTCGCCGATCTGGTCGCCGCGTGAGGACGATCTCATGGGCCAGCTGACCACGCATGTTCTCGACACGGCAGGCGGCAGGCCGGCGGCCGGGCTCAAGATCGAGCTCTACCGTCTGGACGGCGCGCGAACGCTGGTCAAGACGATCGTCACCAACCGCGACGGCCGCGCCGACGCGCCGCTCCTCGAAGGAGCGGCGCTGGTGCGGGGGCATTACGAGCTGGTGTTCGCCGTGGCGGCGTATTTCCGCGGTGCCGGTTTGGCAATGACCGACCCGCCGTTTCTCGATCTGGTGCCGGTGCGCTTTTCCGTCGCGGACGAGACGGCGCATTATCACGTGCCGTTGCTCGTTTCGCCCTACGGATACACGACCTATCGCGGGAGCTGACGGGGCTCTACACCCGCACGCAGTCGCGCAGTCGTGCCACGGCCGCGCTGTTCGGGAACACGATCCGCTCGACCCCGTCCGGCGGCAGGCCCAGATGGTCGACCAGCAAGGCCTTCATCACGGCGCGAAGGTCCGTGGTCGGCATCAGGTCGCGGTTCTCGTAAAGTTGGGCGAGACCCGGCCATTTCCCGAGCACGCGGCCGCCGGCAACGGCGCCGCCGAGCACGAAGGCGACCGTTCCGGTGCCGTGATCGGTCCCGTTGGTGCCGTTGACCGCCACGGTGCGTCCGAATTCGGTTACCACCACGACGGCGGTCTCGCGCCACGCCGGCCCGAGCGACGTCTTCAATTCGTCGAGCCCTTCGCCGAGCGCCTTCATGACGCCGGCCAGCCGGCCAGTCAGCGCGCCCTGGCCCGCATGGGTGTCCCAGCCGAGCATCTCCAGCACCGCCACGCGCGGCCCGTCCGGTGCCGCGAGCAGCCTGCCGAGCGCGTTCGCCGCCGGCCGCAGGGCCAGGATCGGCCGCGCCCCGCGGCCATACATCTTCTCGCCGTTCATACGGCCGCGGTTCGGCTGCCCTTCGCTCAAGACCTCGTCGGCGAGGGCTTGCGCACGCAGGCCCTCGCTGAGCGCCGGCCCAAACACACCGTCCTTCGCATAGAGCGCCGACAGCCGGTCGAGGAAATCGGGGTCGACCGACGGCATGTCCGACGGGGCCCACGACGCGACCGGCACCTTGCCGCGCAGGACCAGCGGGATCGTCTGGCCGACGGCCAAGCCGACGCGGCTATGGGCGGTTTCGGTATTGAGCAGGCCGAGCGCGCGGTTGAGCCAGCCGTCCTGCACCCCGTGCGGCGCATCGGCGCCGCTTTCGAGGAGATCCTGCCCGTCGAAATGCGAGCGCGACCGATAGGGCGTCGCGACGGCGTGGACGACCGATAGCTCGCCAGCCTTGTACATCGCGTGCAGTGGCTGCAACGCCGGATGCAGGCCGAAGCGTCCATCGAGCGCCAGGATGCCGTCGGCGGCGCCCGGGTCCGGCAGCGCCAGCGGGCCGCGCAACCCGCGATACTCGCGCTCGGCATAGGGTGGGACCGCGGCCAGGCCGTCCAAGGCGCCGCGCAGGATGACCAGCACGAAGCGCCGCTCGGTCGCGGCGCGCGCCAACGCCACCTGGATGCCGCACAGCGACGTGCTGGCCAGGAGGCCGGCTCCGACGGCGAAGACCCGACGGCGCGATAGCATGGCTATCTCCTCTGGAACTCGGGGCTTGCGAATACGAGCGCGATCGCGTCGGCGCGCGAGGGCGCGCGCGCGACGGTGTTGGCGGTGCCGGGTGCGGCCACCGGCGCGATCGTGTTGTCGAACAGGCGATCGGGGGCTCGGAACTCGGCGACCCGCACGCCGAGCGCCATCGCCCACTCGGCGCGGCGGAGGACCGATTCGGGGCCGATCCACTCGCCGGCCGTGTCGGGCCAGCCGGCGGGCGAGGGGGCGTTGAACGGCGCTTGGCCGAGCAGCCGCAAGGCACCCAGGATCATCTCGCCCTGGCCCTGAAAGCCGGTGGCACGCAGCGCCGCCACGACGAAGTCGTTCGGCGTCTTCACCTTGGCGAGCGGATCGGCCCACGCCTCGGGCTGGTCGACCAGGGCCTCGCTCACCGCCTTGAGGTCGCCGTCGGTGTCGCGGAACACGCGGGCGACGTGCTCGACGGCCGCCCGCGGCGGGTCGTCGGCGATGAAATGCCGGCAGAGTTTGGTGGCAACGTGCGTGGCCGTGGCGGGATGACGCGCCAGGGTCGCGAATGCCGCCTCGGCCTCATCGGCTCCGGCGTCGCGATAGCGCGCGCCCAGCAGCGTCTTCGGCCCGGGCTCGTGGATATTCGGGAAGAACTCGAATCGCCCGGCGTCGGCGAAGCGCGGCGGCTTCACCGTCCAGCCGGTGAGCATCTTGGCGAATTCGCGCACGTCGGTCTGGGTGTAGCCGCCGTTGACGCCGAGGGTGTGGAGCTCGAGCATCTC
>DASWFO010000240.1:0-38359 GCA_036394195.1 Alphaproteobacteria bacterium
GCCGGGGGGGCCGCCGATGCCGGCGCCGGTGGCGCCGCCGGCGCGCCGACGGGTCCCGCTCCGGCCTGGGTGTTGATCGCCACGCACCGCTCGTCGCACGAATAGGTAGTCGTCATCGTGTCGCGGAAGACGGTGACCGAGCGGTCGTTCTGCGGCACCACCACGATCTCTCGCTCGAGCAACGGCTGGCCATTGGCGCCATAGATATAAAGCCGCGTCTCGCCCGGCCGCTTGCCGATGACGAACAGGAGATGGTCCCGCTCGACCACCACGTCGGCGATCTGCGAGTTGGCGACCAGCACGACCGACGCCGGGGCGCCGAGCGTCATGACCTCGGCCTTGTCAACCGCTACGCGCAGCGTGCGGCCGCCTTTCGGCTCGCCAAAGCCTTGCCCCGCCATAAAGCCGAGCGACACGATGGTGACAACGGCCACCATGGCGGGCCGCCAGCGGATTCTCCAGTTACGATACCGTCGCTGCATGGTGTCCTGCCTTTCCGCCGATCAGCCCGTCCAAGTGACTAAAAATACGGGTTAAAATCGCTTTGGGTTAAAATGTTGGTAACCAATGCTCGGATAGAGTCTGGCAAATGCGCGTTTGGGCATCAGTGCGAAATCTCACGCTCGCGGTTGGCTGCCTGGGGCTGCTCGGCGGCTGCGGGACCAACCCCAATGCGCGGCCGGCCGGCGACGTCCTGGACCGGCCGGAGGTGACGCGCTCGCTGCTGGAGGCCGCCGCCGCCGCCGAGGCGCAGAACGATTTCGCCACCGCCGCCGGCTATTACCGCAACATCTATGCGCGCGACCCGAACAACGTCCGGGCCGCGGTTGGGCTGTTGCAGAGCCTGCGGTCGCTTGGCACGCTCGATCAGGCGCGCGAAATCGCGGACCGGGCGATTGTCGCCAAGCCGGGCGATCCCGCCATCGTCGCCGAAGTCGGCAAGGTGCGGCTGGCGACCGGCCAGCTTCAGGACGCGGTCAGCCTGCTCAAGCGGGCGTCCGAGCTCGACCCGCAGGACTGGAGATCGCGCTCGGCGCTCGGCGTCGCCTACGACCGCCTCGGCGACTCCCAGCATGCCGCGGAGAGTTACGAGGCGGCCCTCCGGGTCTCGCCGGACAACGCGGCGGTGCTCAACAATCTGGCGCTGTCGCGCGCGATGGCCAGCGACCTCCCGGGCGCGCGCGAGCTGCTGCAGCGGGCCGTGGCCAGCGCTGGTGCCGATCTGCGCGTGCGCCAGAATCTGGCGCTGATCTATGCGCTGAGCGGCGACATGGCCCAGGCCGAAGCTTTGACCCTGCGCGATCTGTCGCCGGACGCCGCGCGCGAGACGCTTGCGTATTACCGCGAGCTCGCCGCGCGTGCCCAATCCCGGCCGCCCGAACCGACGCGATCGCCCTGACATCGGGACTGCGCGGCGACGGTGGCCTCAGCCGCTGCCGAACGTCTTGATCACCTGGATGATCGTCGGCCCGATCAGCACCATGAACAGGACCGGCAAGAAGAAGGTCACCATCGGCACGGTGAGCTTCGCCGGCAGTGCTGCCGCCTTTTCCTCGGCCTTCGCCATTCGTGTGTCGCGGCTTTCCTGCGACACCACGCGCAGCGCCATGCCGAGCGGCGTGCCGTAGCGCTCCGACTGTACGAGCGAGGTGACCAGCGACTTGATCGGCGCGGTCCCGGTGCGCTCGGCGAGATTTTCCAGCGCCTGGCGGCGGTCGTTCAGGAATGCAAGCTCGGCCGTGGTCAGCGCGATTTCCTCGGCGATGGTGCGCGCCTCGGCGCCGAGCTCGTCAGCCACGCGGCTGAATGCCGCTTCCAGCGACAATCCAGCCTCGACGCAGATCACCATCAGGTCGATCGCATCGGGGAATTTGCGCTGGATGTCCTGCTGGCGCCGGGTGACGGCGTTCGAGACCAGAATGTCCGGAAGGTAATAGCCAAGCAGCGTCGCGCAGACGCAGAAGAGCAGGCGCACCATGATCGGCAGATGAACGTTGGGCGATCCGAACAGCAGCAGGGCGGCGAAGCCGGCGGCACCCAGCGGCAGCACCAGGCGCAGGAAGGTGAAGGTGATCAGCGGCGCCGGACCCCGCCACCCGGCGCGCACGAGCCGGCGCTTCAGCTCGGGCTGCTCGGTGAGGTTCTTGACCTTGAGCTTCTCCAGCACGGCGCGCATGACGTCGACGCGAAAGGACTGGCGCCGCAAGGCGGGGCGGTGCTCCAGCCGCTGGCGGCGCTGTTGGCTGAGCTCCTCCCGCCGCTTGCGGATGACCTTGAGGCGGTTGGCGAAGATGTCCGGCTGTAGCCACGGCAGGCCGAGCCCGATCACCGTCAGGAACGCCAGCACGCTGAAGACCAGCGGCACCACGATGTTGGGATCGAGATTCATCTCTTAGCGCAGCTCCCCGATCAGATCTCGAACGAGACCATCTGCTTCATGATGAAGAGGCCGATCGCCATCCAGATCAGGCCGCCGTAGAGAATCACGTTGCCGAGCGGATCGGTCCACAGCAGCATGATGTAAGCCGGGTTGAGCAGGTAGATGGCGAGGGACACCAGGAACGGCATCGCGCCGATGATGCTCGCGGTCATCCGCGCTTCCGACGACATGGCCTTGATCTTGTCGGCCATCTTCTTGCGGCCGCGCAGCACGTTCGACAACCCGGCGAGCGTCTCGGCGAGATTGCCGCCGGTCTGCTGCTGCAGGTTCAAGACCACCGCGAAAAACTTCATGTCTGCCGTCGGCATTCGTTTGCACGCGCGCTCCAGCGCCTGCTTCGTCGTCATGCCCAGCCGCTGGCGCTCGATCAAAAGCTTGAACTCGGCCCCCACCGGATCTGGGCTTTCGCGCGCGATGATGTTCAGGCATTCGCCGACCGGAAGGCCCGAGCGGATGCCGCGCACGATGACATCGATCGCGTCGGCGAACAGCTGCGTGAACCGCTTTTGACGCCGCTTGGCCAGCTGGTACAGCACGTAGCGCGGCAGGCCGAACCCGTTCGTCGCAAGCACGGCCGCTGCGAACCACGGCGAGTAGCCGAGAAGCAGATAGACCAGCGCACCCGCCACCGCGGCGAGAGCGCTCAGCGCGTAAAAGCTGCGTTGCGAGATCGTGAGCCCGGCGCGCTCCAGGCGCAGCCGGAGCTCGACGCGCCGCGCCCTCGCGCCCGCATGGCCGGTCTCCTTGAGCCGGGTTTCGACCTGGCGGAGCCGCCGCGCCGCCGGCGTCTTGGCGTCATCGATGAGGGCCGCGTTGCCGCCGATCGCCGCGAGGCGCGTCCGCAGCCGGGCGCGCGGGCCGAAATGCTGCGCCAGCATATAGGCCAGCACCGTCGGCAGGATGATCATCAGCCCCAGGCTGAGGGCCAGGACGCCGCCGGCGGGCAGGCCGAGAATGAGGTCGTCAGAGCCCATGCTCGGCCGCCTCGAGCGCCGCCACGAGCTCGCGCTCTTTACCGAAATAACGGGCCCGGTCGTAAAACTTGGGGCGCAGCCCGGTGTAGCGGAACTTGCCGGACAGCTTGCCGTGCCGGTCCTCGCCGGTGATGTCGTACAGGAAGAGATCTTGCAGGGTGACGACGTCGCCCTCGGTGCCGGCGATCTCGGTCACGTGCGTGATCTTGCGCGAGCCGTCGCGCAGGCGCTGGGTCTGCACGATGACGTTGATGGCACCGGCGATCTGTTCGCGCACCGTCTTCGACGGCAGGGTGAAGCCGCCCATCGCGATCATGTTCTCGAGCCGGCTGATCGCCTCGCGCGGGTTGTTGGCGTGCACCGTGCCCATCGAGCCGTCATGGCCGGTATTCATCGCCTGCAGCAGGTCGAAGGCCTCGGGTCCGCGCACCTCGCCGACGATGATCCGCTCGGGCCGCATGCGCAGGCAGTTACGCACGAGGTCGCGCATCGTGATCTCGCCCATGCCTTCGAGGTTGGCCGGCCGCGTCTCCAGCCGCACGACGTGCGGCTGCTGAAGCTGCAGCTCGGCGGCGTCCTCGCAGGTGATCACGCGTTCGCCGGTGTCGATGTAGCGGGTGAGACAATTGAGCAAGGTCGTCTTGCCGGATCCGGTGCCGCCGGAGATCAGGACGTTGAGCCGCGAGTGGCCGATGACCTTCAGGACCTCGGCCATGGCCGGCGGGCAGGTGCCGTATTCGACCAGCTTCTCGAGCGTCAGCTTATCCTTCTTGAACTTGCGGATGGTGAGCGTGGCGCCGTCGATGGCCAGCGGCGGCCCGATCACGTTGACGCGGCTGCCGTCCGCGAGCCGCGCGTCGCAGATCGGGCTGGATTCATCCACGCGCCTACCAACGGCGCTCACGATGCGCTGGCAGATGTTCATGAGCTGCGCGTTGTCGCGGAACTTGATGTCGGTGAGGACGATGCGGCCGGCGGTCTCGATGTAGACCTTGTCGTGGCCGTTGACCATGATGTCGGCGATGTCGTCGCGCGCGAGCAGCGGCTCGAGCGGGCCCAGGCCGAGAATGTCGTTGCAGATGTCGCCGACGAGCTGCTGCTGCTCGGCCGCGCTGACCACGAACTTCTTGATATTGACGATCTCGCTGATGATATCGGTCAGCTCTTCGCGCACCCCTTCGGGCGGCAGCTTCGCCAGCTCCTTGAGGTCGACGGCATCGAGAAGGGCCGCAAAGACGCCGACCTTGACGTCGTGCAACCGGTCGTTGGTGTCGGGGGATCCGGCCTTCGGAGCGGCCGGCTTGGCGGCCGGTGGCACGGCAAGCTTGGGCGGTGCCGGGGCGCTCTCGGCCGGAGCGGGGACACTCTCGGGGAGAGCGGCCGGCGCTTCCGGCTGCGGGGCCCTGACGGCGGACGTGGCGCGTTTGCCGAACATGGACGACCTAGGCGGGGGCGCGCAGCCGCGGCTTCAGCGACCAGGAGACGAACCGCTGCAACGCGCCGAGCCCGTCGCGCGTCCGCTTCTCGGGCAGGGGCCGTCCGCTGACCGCGACGGCGAGCTTGACGATCGGCTCCAGGACCCGCTGGCCTTTGGCGCTCTCGCCGACCATCTGGCCGGCATTGGCCGCCTGCGTGAAGACCGCCGCCTCGTGGGGTATGAGGGCCGCCGGCTGGGCGCCCAGCGTGGCGGCGAAATCCTTGACCGGGATGTCGGTCTTCGGGTTGGCGCCGACCCGGTTGAGGACCACATGCAGCCGCGGCCCGCCCGAGCGGCGGCCATTGATCGCGTCGGCGGCGCTTTTCGCGTTCCTGAGGCTGGCCAGCGACGGCACCGCGGTCATGACCACGTCATCGGACGCGTCGACCACGTGTCGCACCCAGCCGGCCCAGCATCGCGGCAGGTTCAGCACGACCCAGGCGGCGCTGCGCCGGGCGGTGCGGATCAGCTGGTCGACCGCGGCGACATCGACGTCTGCACCGGCCTCGCAATCACCGGGGCTGGTGAGCAGGCGCAAATTGTCGTTGTGCTTGGCGACGAAGCGCTCGAGCATCTGGCTGTCCAGCCGGTCGGCCTGCGCCAGCGCCTGCGCCGCCGTCTGCGGGGATTCGAGATTGAAGTCGAGCCCCACCGTGCCGAACGCGAGATCGAGATCGATCAGCATCACCTCGCCGTCATGAACCCTGCCGATCTGCCAGGCGACGTTGTTCGCGAGCGTCGTCGAGCCGGCGCCGCCCGACGCGCCGATGAACGAGATCAGCCGGCCCTGCCGGGCCGTGTCCGGATCGGCGCAGACGCTGAGCACCGCGTCGATCAGGTAGGCGGGATCGGCCGGCAGCGGAATGTATTCGTGCACGCCGCGCTTGGCGAGCTGCCGGTACAGCGCCACGTCGTTATGCGGCCCCAGCAGGATCAGGTTGGTCTCGGTGCGGCAGACCTCCGAAAGTCCGTCGAGCTGCTCGAAGATCGCCGGTGCCGGATCGCGCGTCTCGACGATCACCAAGCCGGGGCTCGGCTCGTCTTTGTACTTCTGCACCGCCGCGGCGAGGCTGCCCTCGAAATGGACGGGGCGGATCTTGGTCAGCCGGCGGTCGGCCAAGGCCTGCTCGACCGCCGACCGGCTCTCAGACCCCAGCGAAAAGATGTGAATGTCCACGCGCTGCATGATCTTCTCCTTCGGCCCTACCGCGACAATCCGGACGCGCCGAGGAACTGCGGCGGGTTGGGGACCGAGCCCGGCGGCTGGCCGGCGCGATAGCGTTCGATCACGCGGTTTGAATTCTGCGCATCGGCGGGGTCGGATTCCCGTTTGCGGATCAGGTCCGCAGGGTCGGCCGCCATCGCTCCGATGTTGTGCTGCGTGGCGCAGCCGAAGTTCGGGTGAACCTCGTTGTAAGGGTCGAAGCTGAGGGACTTCGACCAGTCGCCGCAGGTCGGGAGCTGGACCTCGTAGCGCTCGTAGCTCACCGTCACGGCGTCGGGAGCGCCCTGTTCGGTCACCAGGACGCGGATGGCGCTGGCCGGCACGCCGGCGGCGAGCAGCCGCTCGCGAACGCGGCGCAGGTTCTCGGGGGCGCCGCGCCTGAGGTCCGGCGCGCGGGCGGCAATCGTGATCTGGCCATGGCCGCGCTCGAGAAAGCCGGCGATGAGCGGTGCGAAGCGCGAGTCTTCGTCATCGGCGAGCGTGTCCTGCTCGACATGGACCGGCATGATCACCGTCGTCGGGTAGGGACGCAGCGCGAATTTGTCGCGGTAGTCGGTGGGCAGGGGCTCGGTGCAGGCCGCCAGGGTCGCGAGCGCTGTCGCGGCAAGGGCGGCGCGGGCGAGGCAGAGAGATGTCGTGCTCGTCATGACCGTTACTCCACGATATAGCCGAACGGCCCGATCGGGCGGCCGCGGGGCGCGCCGGGCGTCGGCTTGGTGTAGGTCGCATTGAGCCGCTTCATCAGATACATGTTGAAGTCGCTTGCCGGACCGAACCCGTCCGTCGGCAGGGCGATCACGTTCGGATCGACCGGGCGCACCAGGAGCGGCGTGACGGAGATGACGAGATCCGACTCGCGCCGCTGGAACTCGGTGCTCGAGAACAAGGTGCCCAGGACCGGAATGTCCTTCAGCAGCGGGTAGCCCTGGATGGTGTTCTGGATGTCGTTCTGCAGCAGGCCGGCGATCGCGAGGCTGCCGCCCGACGGCAGCTCGACCGTCGTCTCGGCGCGGCGCATCGAAAGGGCGGGGATCGAGAAGCCGTTCAGCGTGATCTGGCCCTGGTTCGACAGCTGGCTGACCTCGGTCGCGATCTTCAGGTTGATGAGGCCGCCCGACAGGACCACCGGCGTGAAGATGAGGCGCACGCCGAAATCCTTGTAGGTGATCGTGATGATCGTGGTGCCTCCCGATCCGGGCTGCGGTGCCGGAACCGGGAACTGGCCGCCGACCAGGAACGAGGCCGTCTCGCCGGATACCGCGGTGAGGTTCGGCTCGGCCAGCGTCTTCACCAGCCCGTTCGATTCCA
Source organism: Alphaproteobacteria bacterium (assembly GCA_036394195.1). Classification (GTDB taxonomy): domain Bacteria; phylum Pseudomonadota; class Alphaproteobacteria; order CACIAM-22H2; family CACIAM-22H2; genus DATJPD01. The sequence goes on from DASWFO010000240.1 coordinate 7,425, forward strand.
GCGCCTGCAGCAGCGCCGTCAGGCTGCTGGCGCCGCCCAGCGGGAACACGCCACTCAACGCCGAGACCGGCGCGTTCGCGAAGTTCGGCGGCGTGCCCAAGAGGTTCAAGGTCGAGCCGCCGATCTTGAAGCTGGACGCCGCCGGCGCGCCGGGCGTGATGCCGAGCTCCTTGACGATCTGGCGCGACATCTCGGACACACGGACGCGCAGCAGGACCTGGTTCTTGTCGCGGATGTTGATCAGGTTGATGATCGCAGTGTCGTCGGCGACGAACTGGCGCGCGATCTGGCGGGCGTTATCGGCGACCTGCGGCGAGGCGACGGAGCCGCTGAGGATGAGGCTCTGATTGGCCGTGGTGACGGCGATCTCCTCGTTCGGAATCATCCGCCGCAACACGGCGTTGACCGCACCCGAGTCGAAGGTCACCGTCAGATCGAGCGCATCGATCTGATGCCCCTCGCCGTCGAAGAAGAAGACGTTGGTCTCGCCCACGCGCCGGCCGATCACGAAGGCGGTGTCGGCGCTGCGCAGCACGATATCGGCCACGGCCGGGTTGGCGACCAGCACGTCGCGCGCCGGCCGCGCCAGGCGGACGATCTGCGACTTGTTGACGTCGAGGCTGATCGCGCGCATCCCGGGCTGGCTCGTGGAGGCACGCGAGAACTCCGCAGGCCGCAGCTCGCGGGCGGCCGGTGGCGCCGGCGGCACGGTCGGCACCGTCTGGACCTGGGCGGGGGCGGGAAGTGACGGAAGCGGCGTCTGGACTCGCTGCGGTGCCGCGTCGCGGCGCGGGGCGACGGCGGCCGCCGTAGCTTTGACGACGACAGGGGCCGGAGCGGCCACAGGGGCCGGAGCGGCAACCGCCTCCATCGCCTTATCCGCCGGCGCCGCTAGCTCGCGCGAAGTCGGATCCGCGGCGGCCGACGTCGGCGCATCCATGGTTTTTTCGGCAGCGGGGGTCGCAGCTTCAGTCTTATCCGCCGCCGGTGCGACGATCTCGGGCGTGGTCGGATCGGCGGAGGCTGGCATCGGCACATCCGCTTCAGGTGCTGCCGCGGCGAACCCCGCCGGCAGCGCCAGCAGGACGGCGACGGCCGCTGCGGCCAGACAGGTGGAGATGAGGCGACTCGCGCGCATGGGGCACCTACTGGCTTACATTGACCGCGATGGCACCGCGGTAGACCCGGACACCCGCGGTATGCGAGGTGCCGTGCACGAGGTTGCCGAGGAAGGGGCTGACATCGGCGTCCTGAACGATGCCGCCTTCGCGGGCGGGCGGCTCGGCCTGGACCAGGCTGCGCAGCGCCAGCGACAAGGCACCCATCTGGCCGGCAAGCACCGCCTTCTGCGCCTGAACCGCGTCGACTTCGATGGTGGCCGTCGAGCCGACCTTCGGCTTCTTGTCGATGTCCTGCATCTCCTGGTCGATCGCGAGCACGCGCACGTCGTGCAGCACCACGCTGTTGACCTGCTTCTGCGTCGGCCGCAGCCCGCTGAACGAGGCCTGCTCGTCGGCGCTGTACATGATCGGGTAGCGTTCGGCGAGCAGCACATCGACCCGGTCGCCCGGCACGATGAAGCCGCCGTCGCCCGACACGGCGTCGATGTGAACGCTGACCGCGCGCATCCCCGGCGTCAGTGCGGCGGCGAGGAATCCCGCCTCGCCGGGCCGGAGCAGGCGCGGCGCGGTGATCGGCTCGCCGGCCCCGAAGCCGCGCAGCACGACGCGGCCGATCGTATCCTTCTGCGGATCGGCGCCCTTGTCGCGCATCAGGAAGTTCGGATCGAGACCCTCCTCGGGCCAGCGCTGCCAGCGCACGTCGTCCGACTTGACGATGGTGCCGGCCGGCAGGTTCCGCGCCGCGACAAGCACGTCGCCGGCGGCGATGCGCAGCGCCGGCACCGGCTGCGCCGCGACCTGGGTGCGGTTCATCAGCTTCGGCACCACGAAGAACACCACCGCCGACAGGGCGAGCGCGAAGACCACGATCATGATGCTGATGGGGCGCATGGTCGTCTCCTTCAGTTCACGTCGGCGGGCGACAGCCCGGTGAGGCCGAGCTCAGACAGCAGGGCCAGGCCCGAGATCGCGATGGCGACGCCATAGGGCACGCCCTCACCGTCGCGGAGCAGCCGGCTGTACCACCGGCCGGTGCGAAGACGCGGCCATCTGGCCGCCACCCATCGGGCGGCGAGCAGGCCGAGGGCCAGGGCGGCACCCACCAGCGCCGTCAGCACGACGAACGCGGCGAGATGGCGCCAGCCCATCCACAGCGCGGTGGCGGCGAGCAGCTTGACGTCACCGCCGCCGCAGATGCCGGCCGCGAAGGCGAGCGACGCCAGGACAAAGACAAGAGCCGCCGCCGCAACATGGCCGCCGGCGGCGGCGAGGGGTAGCGACGGCGCGATCAGGACGAAGGCGCCGACGAGCAGCAGGCTCGCCGCGTTGGGAATCTCGTAGCGGACGAGGTCGCTCGCCCCGGCGGTGGCCAGAGCCGCTGCATAACAGCCGATTGCAACACTGCCCCACATGATGCCCCCAGATCGAAACTCAGTGACCGGATCAGGCGGAGCGCCGAGGATAGAAGCCCCCGGCGCTCCGCTCTGATGGTGCGGACGTCAGTTGGTCGCCGGCGTCAGCGCGGTCGAAACCGCGCTGAACTTGCCCGCGATGTCGGTGCCCAGCGTCGTGACCGTCGTGATGATCGCAACCGCGATCGCGCCGGCGATCAGACCGTACTCGATCGCGGTGACGCCCGAGGTGTTGCGGCGCAGCCGATACACGAACTCGCTGACCGCGACATAGGTCGAGATAAACATATCGTCCTCCGTATCTGCTACGCCGTTACTGGTTAGTTCGTCGCGGGCGTCAGCGCGGTGGCGACCGCGTTGAATTTGCCCGCGATGTCGGTGCCGAGCGTCGTGACCGCGGTGATGATCGCGACGGCGATCGCGCCGGCGATCAGACCGTACTCGATCGCGGTGACGCCCGAGGTGTTGCGACGCAGGCGATAAAAGAACTCGCTGATCGCCACATAGGTAGAGATAACCATCTTGCCCTCCGTATGTTGGCCCCCACATTGTGGGACCGGTTGAACTCCGCGGCCTTCGAAGATCTCCGGCCCCGGCTCCGACCAGGCGATGAGCGACAGACCCACAGCCCGACCTGACGCGGAGGCTACCGGAGTGAAAGCGCCCCGCATGTGTGGTTTCTCACACCGTCTTTCGCTGTGTTCGGCGACACTCTATGTATGAAAACTATGGGTCATGGGCCGCCGGCGGAGACACTGGATCGCGAGCGATCCGGCTCCGCGATGTCGCTGGTGAACATCGCGATGCTCCGGCGGCTCTCTGTCGACGAGCGGAAAATGCTCGAGACCAAATGCACCTTCCGCCGGCTCGCACCCGGCGAGGTCGTGGTCGACCGCTTCAGCGCTAACGTCGCCGTCTTCTTCATGATCTCGGGCGCGGCCCGGGTCGTCCACTATGTCGGCGACGGCGTCGGTGACGGCCAGGAAATCACGATCGCGATGGTGGCGGCCGGCGACACGCTCGGCGAGATCTCCGCGATCGACGGGCTCGGCCGCTCGGCCACGGTGGTGGCCGAGGAGAATTGCGTCGTCGCGGAGCTGCCGCAGGTGGAGTTTCATGCCTTGATCGTGCGGCGCGGCGACGTGGCGCTTGAGCTGCTGCGCCGCTGGGCCGTGACCATCCGCCAGCTCTCGGACAAGGTCAGCTACCTGTCGACCGGCAGCCCCGACCAGCGCGTCTATGCCGAGCTGATCCGGCTCGCCCGCGTCGAGAAGCCGGGCGGCGAGCGCTGGTTGATCCGCGAGCTGCCCAGCCATCAGGATCTGGCCAAATGGGCGCAGACCAGCCGCGAGACCGTGGCCAGCGCCGTGGCCGAGCTGGTGCGCCGCGGCGTCGCCGAGCGTCGCACCAAGACGCTCTACATCAACGATTACGCAGCACTCCGGGACATGGTCTCCCGGTCATCCGCCAAGCCGGATTAGCCAAGTCGAGGCCGCGGCTGGACTCCCAAGCACAGCCGGCCCGGCTGCTCTTCTTTTTCGTCATGCCCCGAAGGCGGGGCATCCATGGTTACGCGGCACCTTGCGCTGCGTCGCAGTGAAGCGCCGGCGGCGCTTAGACGACTTGGGGATGTCCCGGTCAGGCCCATGACGACTTTTGCTTGTGCTGCGCTGCGTCTGACTCGTTCAGATTGCGAAAATGTCTAAACCGGACAGCCGTGGGTCAAGCCGGGCCATGACGCGCTGTTGTAAAGCACCGCGCCGCCTGCTCACTTGACGGCCATTCCTGAAATTGTCATACAGACGGAAATTGTCATACAATCTTTGGGGAGGAGTTCTCCGATGGGCGCGTACGGGTGGAAGGCAACGATCGGTTTTCTCGGCCCGCCGCGGACGAACGAGACCGTCCTCCACGAGGCGTTCCGCATCGCCCCGGAGGGCGTGGCTTGGTGCTGGTCCGTCATGGGCCTGCCGGAATTCGGCCAGTATGAATTCGACGAGGCCCTCCGCTTGGCGACGGTGTGCGCCAAGGAGCTGGCCGACCGCAATGTCGACATCATTGTCGCGGCGGGCATCCCGCTGATCACCTCGAAGGGCCCCGGGTACCACGAGCGGCTGGAGCGGGAGCTGTCCGAGGCGATCGGTCACCGCAAGCCGGTGACCACCGACATCCGGTGTGTGATGAGCGCGCTGAGCGCGTTCGGCGCGAATGACATCGTGATCTCGTCGCTATATCAGGGCTACATCCAGGACAATGTGATCCGGTACTTCCAGCATTACGGCATTCGGACCTTAGCCGATGAGCGCCTCAGCTTCGCGCTCGCCGATTGCATGACCAAGCCGACGATGGATACCGCCTACGATGCTGCGGTGCGGGCCGACGCCAAAGCCCCGGCAACCCAGGCCATGTTCCTCGGCTGTCCGCAATGGCCGGTGGTCGGAAATCTGGATCGTCTCGAGCAGACGATCAAAAAGCCGGTGGTGGCCCATCTTCCCGCGATCATGTGGGGCGGATTGAGCCAGATCGGCGTGCGCGAGCCTCGCCCCGGCTTCGGGGCGCTTCTCAGGGATTGGCCCCAATGGGTCGAGCGGCCCGCCCGTGCGGCCTAGACGATGAACAAGCAGGTCATCATCACCTGTGCGGTGACCGGCGGCGATGACACGGCCGGGCGTTATCCGAACGTCCCGGTGTCGCCGAAACAGATCGCCGAGGCGGCCATCGAGGCGGAAAAAGCCGGTGCGGCGATCGTCCACATCCATGTGCGCGATCCGGCCACCGGCAAGCCCAGCATGGAGACGGCGCTCTATCGCGAGGTGGTCGAGCGGATCCGCGACAGCGGCAGCCCCGTCATCATCAATCTGACCACCGGTCCGGGCGCCCGCTTCATCCCCAGCGACGAGCGGGCCAACACCGCCATGGACGGCTCCAACCTGCGACCGCCGCAGGAGCGCGTGCGGCACATCACCGAGTTGCGGCCGGAGATCTGCAGCCTCGACATGGGCAGCCTGAATTTCGGCAAGGGCGCCCTGATCAATATCCCGAAACATATCGAGGTCATCGCCGCCGCGATCCGCGCCGCCGGCGTGAAGCCCGAGCTCGAGGTCTTCGACAGCGGCCACATCGCGCTGTCCCTCGACATGATCCAGCGGGGGCTGATCGGGCCCAATCCGCTGTTTCAGATCGTGCTCGGCGTGCCCTGGGGCGCGCCGGCGACCACCGAAATCATGGCGGCGATGAAGAGCCTGCTGCCGAGCGGCGCGCAATGGGCGGCGTTTGGAATCTCGCGCTGGGAATTTCCCATGGTCGCCCAAGCCGTGCTCCTGGGCGGGCACGTCCGCGTCGGCATCGAAGACAACCTTTATCTCGAAAAGGGCGTGCTTGCGCCGAGCAATGCCGCATTGGTCGAGAAGGCGCGACGGATCGTCGAGCTTCTCGGCACCAGCGTGGCGACGCCTGACGAAGCGCGGAACATACTCGGTCTCAAGACTCCGATCGTTGCCGCGACCGCATAAGGCCGGCGCCAAGTCGCATCGGACGGGAGGAAATGATGGTCGACTCTGCGGAAGGAGCCGCCGGCGATGCGCTGTTGCGCCCGGCGATCCGAACAGTTCCCACCAAGCGCTTCCAGCAGACCTTGAAGGTCGTCCGGGTCGCGAGCGGCAACTTTCTCGAGAACTACGACCTCACGATCTACGGCTACTATGCCGCGGCCATCGGGTTGGCGTACTTCCCGGCGAGCAGCCAATACGGGTCGGTCATGTTGGCCCTCGCGACGTTCGGCGCCGGCTATGTGTTGCGCCCGCTCGGCGCGCTGGTGCTGGGCGCCTATATCGATCGGCGCGGCCGCCGGCCCGGGCTTCTGCTGACGCTCTCGTTGATGGGGCTCGGCACGTTTCTGATCGCCGCCCTGCCACCCTACGCAGTGATCGGCTTGTTCGCGCCGATGCTGGTCCTCGTCGGCCGGCTGTTGCAGGGCTTTTCAGCCGGCGGTGAGATCGGCGGGGTCGCGGTTTATCTCTCCGAAATCTCCACGCCGCGGAACCGGGGATTCTACGTCAGCTGGCAACCCGCCACGCAGCAGGTCGGAGTCATTTTCGCCGCCGTGCTCGGCTACAGCCTGAGCGTCGGCCTCGGCCAGCAGGCGATGACCGAATGGGGCTGGCGCATTCCGATCCTGATCGGGTGCGCGATTATTCCGCTGTTCCTGCTGCTCCGGCGGTCCTTGGAGGAGACCGAGGTCTTTGCCCGGCAGACCACTCATCCGCGGATGGGCGAGATCTACCGATCGATCCTGGCCAATTGGAAAATCATCGTCGCCGGGATGCTGTTGGTCGCCAATGCCTCGGTCACCTTCTACTTCATCACCGTATATACGCCGACGTTTGGGAAGACGGCGCTGCATCTCGATACCGACGATAACCTCCTGGTCACTCTCTTCGTCGGCATGTCCAATCTGCTGTGGCACCCGATTTCCGGGGCGCTCAGCGACCGCATTGGCCGTAAGCCGGTGATCATCACCGCAGCGCTCATGGCCATGGGCACGACCTATCCCGGCTTGCTGTGGCTTGCCGAAGCGCCGTCGTTTGGACGACTCCTCGGCGTCGAGCTGTGGCTGTCCCTCATCTTTGGGTTCTACAACGGCGCCAACCAGGTGTTTCTCACCGAAATCATGCCGTCGCGTGTCCGCGTCACCGGCTTCTCGATCGCCAACGCTCTCGGGCCGACGGTCTTTGGTGGATTTACGCCGGTCATCTGTACCTGGCTGATTCACGCGAGCGGCAATCCCGCAGCACCCGGCCTCTGGCTCTCATTCGCCGCACTGCTCGGCCTCGCGGGAGCATTCCTCGCCCGACCGGCGCCGGCAACCTAGTGGTCGCGGGGCCGGTCCGCGGTACCCGCGCGGAGTGATTGTCAGACAATCAATTGACACCAAGGCCGGGTTCTTCGATAGTCACTGAAACAGATCCGGCCCTATCCGAGGAGACGTCCATGGCAGGCAAATTGCGGCATCTGGGCATCGCGAGCAAAGACCCGTGGAAGACGGCCGACTTCTACATCAAGGCCTTCGGGATGCGGAAAATCGGCGAGATCAATCCGAATCACGTGGGTGCTGCCGGCGTGTACCTGACCGATGGCGTGATCAACATCACCATCATCAAGTTCAAGACCGACGAATATGCCGGTGAGGACTTCGGCAAGGACTACGAGGGACTGCACCACATCGGCTTCGAGGTCGAGAACCACGAGCAGGCGCGCGCCGCGATCGAGGCCGCCGGGGGCAAATACATGTGGCCCGGCGGGCTGGATCACCAGAAGTACCGCGACGTCGACAACATCATCTTCGAAGTGACGGCCGAGGGGTTCGTCACCGAACCCGAGAAGATTTCCACGACGAACACGGGGGGCGGTCCGAAAGCGAAAGCAAACGCCTGACCGGCATCTTGGAAGGCGGGCGAGCTGGTATGGGAGACGAGAAGTGACGGTCAAGGATATGGATTTGGCGACCGCCAACAAGATCATCGAGACGGCGATGAAGATCGCCCGCCGTGAGAAGCATCTGCCGCTGACCTTCTGCGTCGTTGATCGCGGCGGCCACATGGTGTCGGCGCAGCGCGAAGACAACAGCAGCACGTTCCGGTTCGAGATCGCCTTCGGCAAGGCCTGGACCTGCATCGCACTCGGCCACTCCACGCACTTCGTGGAGAAAACGATGACCAAGAACCGCCCGCACTTCGTCGACTCGCTCGCCGCGGCGTCGGGCGGCAAGTTCATTCCGGCTTTGGGTGGCGTGCTGATCCGCGACCGCGAAACCAACATGATCGTGGGAGCGGTCGGGGCCACCGGCGATTCCGGCGAGAACGACGAGAAGGTCGCCATCGAGGCCATCGAACACTGCGGGTTCAAGGCCGATCTGAGTTAGCGGGAGACGACAATGGCTGCCGGGATCCAACCTCAAAAGCGGTCTGGGAAGCGCGACCGCGCGAAACTTGAGGCGCTGACGTCGAACGTCCCGCTGTCGAGCCGAAAATCCGGCCGCGCCTCGCGCGATCCGACGCCGGTCCGGGCTCAGCTTGCCCAGAAGCTCCGCAGCCTCATCACGGAAGGCGTTTACAAGGCCGGCGATCGCATGACCGAGCGCGCGTTGTGCGAGCGCCTCGGCGTGAGCCGGCCGTCGGTGCGCGAGGCGCTCCGTCAGCTCGAGGCGGAAGGCCTCATCGACATCCTCCCCAACCGCGGCCCGGTGGTGAGGATGGTGAGCGTGTCCGATGTGCTGGAGCTGTGGGAGGTGCGGACGGCGCTGGAGACTCTGATCGCACGCCGGTTTGCCACGCAGGCCACCGAGCGTCAGATCCAGGATCTGGACAAAGCCATCCGTGATTTCGACGCGGCCCTCCGCTCCAAGGATACGGGCTTCATCAAATCGACGAAGACGGCCCTCTACGAGGCGTTTGCGGCGGGCGCCAACAGCGCCATCCTCACCACGTATTTTCGGCAGGTGAACGCACGGCTGAGCTTCCTGTGGTCGTCGTCGTTGATGTTCCCCGGGCGGCCGGCCGAAAGCATCGGCGAGCTTTTTGCGCTGCTCACCGCGATCAAGAACCGCAACGCGGCGGCCGCCGAGGCGGCGATCCTGCTCCATATCGAGCATGGCAAGGCGATCGCCATGTACGGGCTGCGCGTGTTCGAGGAATCGCGGCGCATCGCCGCCCCCGGCCGCACGCGGCAAGCGGCGTCTCCGGAGACGCAATGATGGCCGGCGCCGGCCAGCCCATGACGGCGGTTCAGAAGGTGATGGCGCGCGCCTCCGGACAGGCTCACGTCGCGGTCGGGGACGTGGTCCATCCCGAACCCGAGCTGGTGATCATTCACGACGGTTACGTGGAATCGGCCCGCGCCGAGCTTGCGAAGCTGGGTTATGCCCGCATCACCCGGCCCGAGCGCGTGATGTTCGTGACCGACCACGAAGTCTCTTATGCCTCGCAACGGGCGGTGGAGCGGGGACGGAACATCCGTCGCATCGCGGAGGAATGGAAGGTCGGCCACTTCTTCGACGTGGGACGCGGCGGGCACGGTCACATCTATCCGATGGAGGCCGGGCATGTCCGGCCCGGCATGTTCCTGTTCGCCTACGACATGCACTGCACCAACTTCGGCGCGATCGGCGCCGTGGCGGTCGGGGCGGGTGCTGAAATCACCACCGTCCTGGCGACGGGCACGCTGTGGACCGAGGTGCCGGAAAGCGTGCGCGTGGAACTGGATGGGACGCTCCGGCCCGGCGCCCACGCGCGCGATGTGGGCTTCCTCCTCGCGAAGGGATTTACCCAGGGCAGCTGGGATGTCGACCACGACAACCGGGTCATCGAGTTCGCGGGTTCCGGAATCGCGAGCTTCGATCTCGCCTCGCGCGTGGCGCTGTGCAACACGCTCACCGAAATCGGGGTTGCGAACGTGGTGTTCGCGGCACCGCCGCCCGGCCTCGATGTGTCCGAGGCGGCCGATTTCACCAGCGACCCGCAGGCCGCTTACGCCGGCCGCGTGCGCTTGAACCTGTCCGAGATCAAGCCGCAGGTGGCACTGCCGGGCAGCCCGGACCGCGCCGCCGATATCGAGCACGTCGTCGGCACGCCGATCGATCACGCCTTCATCGGTGCGTGCGGCTCCGCCATGTACGAGGATTTCGCGGCCGCGGCGAGCATGATGCGCGGCCGGCGCATCGCCGACCGAGTGCGCATGTTCATCGGACCCGGGACGAACGCCATCGCGCAGCGGCTCGCGGACGACGGCATCATTCAGGCGTTCATCGAAGCCGGCGCGATGGTGCTGCCGCCGGGCTGCGGTCCGTGCGCGGGCGGCGCCATGGCGCCGCTCGGCCCGAAGGAAGTCTCGATCTCTACGGCCGCAACCAACCATTCCGGACGCTTCGGGGCAAAAGACGGCGAGGTTTATCTCGGCAGCCCATTGACGGTCGCCGCCTCGGCCGTGGCCGGCCGGCTGGTCGACCCCAGTCAGTTCTTCGGACGCTAGGAGAGAGCGGATGGAACCGTCGTTCAAGAAGCGCGGCACATGCCATCTCTTCGGAGATGAAATTCCGCTCGATGAAGGGATCATGGCGTTCAAGTTCGCGATCGAGCGCGTCAACGATCCCAAGCTGCTCATCCCCCATCTGTTCGAGCAGGTCGATCCGACCTTTGCCGGGCGCGTGAAACCGGGCGATATCGTGATCGCGGGCAAGAGCTTCGGCTGCGGGAAGCCGCATATTCAAGGCTTCGTGGCCATGGCCGCGCTCGGGCTGGGCGTGCTCTGCCAGTCGATGCCGCACAAGTCGCTGCGGCGCGCCGTGGCGGCTGGATTGCCGGTTCTGACCGGCTGCGTCGGCTTGACCCAGTTCGCCAGCAACGGCAACGAGGTCGAGATTGATTTCACGAGCGGGGCGGCGCGGAACCTGTCGACCGGCATCGTCGCCCAGTTCTCGCCTCTGCCGCCGATCCTGCAGGACATATTGGCCCACGGCGGCAGTGCCGGCAGCCTGCGGGCCTGGCTTCAGGCCCATCCGGAGCTGGCCGCGGCACACGTGGCACCGGCGGCCTGAACCAACCGGCACCGAGCGACCAGGGGTGAACGATCGATGAGCGCGTCAGCTGGGGCCGGCAATCCGGTCATGATCATGGTGGCCCCGAATGGCGCGCGGTCCCTGAAGAAAGACAACCCGGCGATCCCGATTTCGCCGAAAGAGATCGCCGAAGAGGTGATCCGCTGCGCCGGTGCCGGCGCGTCTATCGCCCATATTCACGCCCGCCAGCCGGACGGACAGCCGACGCAGTCGATTGAGGTCTTTCGCGAGATCGTCGAGCGGATCCGGGAGCGCAGCGATATCGTGCTGCAAATCTCGCTGGGCACCCGCGGCTTCACGGTCGAGCAGGCCATCGAGCCGGTCGACCTCAGGCCGGAGATGGTCTCCCTGCCGCTGGAAGCCTATCAGGGCAGCGATGCCGCCGCTCAGGATGGCGTCCGCCGCATGGCGATCCACATTCGCGACCGCGGCGTCCGCCCCGAGCTGTCGGTCTACGACGACCGGATGCTGCAGGGCGCGCTCGGACTGATTCGCCAGGGCGCGATCGAGCTGCCGGCCTTTTTTGGTTTGATCATGAGGGATCCCCCGTCGATGCGGCAGGGTTCCGAGGCGCTCATGGCGCTCGCCGATGCGCTGCCCAAGGGATCGGAATGGTGGGTCGCGCGCGGCGGGCGCTTCGGCTTGGACCTGCGCGCCTTTGCGATCGCGCTGGGTGGTCATGTGCGGGTCGGGTTCGAGGATTCAGTCCTCGATTTCGACATGAGCCGCCCTGCGGCGAGCAACGCCTATCTCGTCGAACGTATCGCCACGTTATGCAGCGTCCTGGGCCGGCCGGTCGCGACCGCCGCCGCGGCGCGGGCAAAGCTGACGTGACTGGGAGGAAGCGATTGAAGAGGGCGCTTAGACACGCGTTTGCCGGACTGTTCGCCGCTCTGGCTGCGACCACAGTCTTTATCGGCCCATCCGCCGCGGCGGATGGTTATCCGACCAGACCCGTGAAAGTCTATGTCGGCTTCGCGCCGGGCGGCAGCGTCGACCTGATGGCGCGCTTTTATGGGAAGCGGTTCGCCGAAGCGTTGGGGGGATCGTTTGTCGTCGAAAACCGTCCAGGTGCCGGCGGCAACATTGCCGCCGAGCTCGTGGCGAAGGCGAAACCCGACGGCTATACGCTGTTGCTGACCAGCGTCGTTCATTCGATCAACGCCAGCCTCTATCACTCGCTGCGCTACGACGCGGCGAAGGACTTCGCGGCCATCAGCCCGGTCGGCCTGGCGCCTAACGGGATCTTCGTCGCCCCCTCGCTCCCGATCCGCACCCTGGCCGAACTGGTGACGTATGCGAAAGCGCACCCCGGCGAGCTGTTCTACGCCTCGGCCGGTAGCGGCACGCTGATGCATATGGGCATGGAGCTCTTTGCCGAAACCGCCGGGATCAAACTCGTCCACGTGCCCTATAACGGCACCGGCCTCGCGATCAACGCGGTGATGTCCGAACAGGTTCCGGTGCTCTCCAGCGGGTTCGGCTCGGCGGAGCCTTACGCCGAGAGCGGAAAGCTCCGGACCTTGGCGATCTCGACCGCGGAGCGCAGTCCGCTGGCGCCCGACGTGCCCACCGCTGCCGAGGCCGCCGGGCTGCCCGGTTACGAAGCCGTGGGCTGGATGGGTCTGCTCGCGCCGTCCGGCACGCCCGCTGACATTGTCGCGACATTGAATGCCGAGATCCTGCGCGTCCAGAAATCTCCGGACGTCCCCGACTGGCTGGCGAAGCAGGGAATCACGCCCTATTACCTCTCGGCCGACGCCTTTGGGCAGCTGATCAAGACGGACGTCGAGAAGTGGCGCAAAGTCGTGCGGGAAACCGGCGTGAAGGCCGATTAGGCCCTTCCCGATATCAGAGCGAGAGGAGCGAGCATATGGCGTTCAGCATGTGGCGGGGCACGGTCGGTCTGATCAAGCCCACCTACCGGCCCGGGAGCACCGAGGACCTCATCCGCATGCTGCCTGACGGCATCGGCGTCATCCCGATGCACCTCAACATCCGCAAGGGAACGCGGGATGAATTCTCCCAGGCCATCCCCTTGTACGAGGAAAAAATCGCCGAGCTCGTCGAAATCGGGGTCGATCTCGTTCACCCGGCGGGCGCGCCGCCCTTCCTGCTGCTCGGATACAAAGGCGAGCAGGAGCTGCTGAGGCGATGGGAAGCCAAATACAAAACGCCGGTGTTCACGAACGGGAGCAATCAGGTCAACGCGTTCCACGCGCTCAAGGTGAAGCGGTTTATCGGAGTCAGCTACTTCCGGGGTGAGATCAACGCGAGCTTCGGCAAATATTTCCAGGAAGCGGGATTCGACGTTCTAGCCATGGTCGGCTTCGACGTCGACTTCGACCAGGTCGAAACCTTGTCGAGCACGGAGATCTACCGCTTTATCCGGCAGCTGTATCTCAAGCATCGAGGCGCCGAAGCGATCTACATGCTCGGGCCGGCGTGGCGGACGCTCGATATCATCGAGCTGATGGAGCGGGATTTCGGAATCCCGGTCGTTCACCACATTCCGGCGCAGAGCTGGGAAATCCAAAGACGGCTGCTTGTCCGTCAACCCTTCAAGGGATTGGGCCGGCTGATCGGCGAGATGCCGGACCTGCCGTCCGGCGGGGCGTGACGGGAAGCAGCACCTACCAGCGCCAACCCGGGGCGCCGCGGAGGTTGACGACGTAGGCCCCTGGCCAGCGTCCTTCGGACAGGTCAATCAGGATTCGCGCGGTTGTGACCTGCAGCTCGCGGAGGGAGTCATCGTCCAGGCCGGCGATATGCGGGCTCAGCAGGACGTTCTCGAGCTGCAGCAGCGGGTTGTCCGGTGCCGGCGGTTCGGTGGCGAACACGTCGAGACCGGCGCCGGCCAGCCGGCCGTCCACGAGGGCGGTGTGAAGCGCCCGTTCATCCACCAATCCGCCCCGTGAGGTGTTGATCAGGATCGCACCGGGCTTCATCAGCGACAGCGTCTGTCGGTTGATCAGGTTTCGTGTCTCGGCCGTGAGCGGAAGATGCAGCGACAGGACGTCGCTGTTCCGCAGCACATCCTCGAGGCTCGCCAGTTCGACTCCGTGCGCGGCGGCGAACGCGCGGTCGGGGTTGCGCGCCGTGGCTATGACCTTAAGCTGCAGTCCGGCGATCCGTAGGACAAGCGCCTGGGCGATGCGGCCGAACCCCACGAGGCCAAGCGTCCGGCGGGCGAGTCGCGGCAGTGGAAGCTTGGTCCAGGCTTCGCCGCGGCGGACCATCAGGTCACGGCGCGGAAAGCCGCGGGCAACCGCGAGCAGCATGGCCAGCGTATGCTCCGCGACGGCTTCGTGATTGGTCCCCGGCGTCGCCGCGACGACGATGCCGCGCTCGTCCGCGGTTCGGAGATCGATTGCGTCATAGCCCGCGCCGCAGCGCACGATGGCTCGGAGCCGGGGCGCCCCGCGGATGACGTCGGGCGTGTAAGCCTCCGTGCCCGCGATCGCCGCGTCCACATCTCCTATCATGGCGGCTAGGCTGTCAGGGCGGCTCGTGTCCGCACCTCGAGGCGGCAGGCGAATATCGAAGCCGGCGTCACGCAGCAGCGCGATATGCGGACCTACGCTGTGCAGGAGAGGGGGGACGAGGAGGACGGAGCGCGCGCTCACCCGGAAACACTCACGGCATGTCCCGAACGAGTCGTCCGTAGCCTTGCACCGGACGCCGGAAGCCCAGGCGCCTCTGAATCTCCCAGCTCTGTGCCGGAACGTGGTGGATGACAGGAATGCCGTAAGTGTCTTCGAGCTCGTCCAACATGTCGAGCGTTGCGCGCCACGCCGGACCGATCAGCCACAGGGCGTCAGCGTCGCGGCGGTGCCGGCCATGAAGGGCGTCGAAGAATTTCCGAAGTACGGCGGCGTCCGTTTTCGGCACCTCCGCGAAGGGCGCATCGAACCCGATCGCTTCAAGCACCTCAAAGCCCGCTACGACAAGATACCTCGCAAACGACTGATTCAGGTCGCCCGGGAAATAGCTGGCGGCGATGATGCGCTTTACCCCGAAGGCGTTGAGCGCGTTCACTTGGCTTGTTCCGGTGGTGAAAATAGGAATGCCATGCCGCTGTTCCCATTTGTCGATCAGCGCGCGTTCGCCCTCGCGGCCCAGGAGCAAAAAGGGGACGCCTGCCGGGTGGATGAGGTCCACGCGAAGCGCCGCCATCTCGGCGACCTTCCCTTCGAAGTCGGCGAACGACCGCTCGAGCTCCTCGCGGGTACCCCGGGCGATATTACAACCGGCATGCGCCAGCTCGATCTCCTTGGGCAGCATCATCACCAGCTCCTCGGCGCGCCCGGGGCGGGTGCTCGGTTTGATCACGCCGACGGTCGGCATCACAAAGCCTCGGGGCGCAGCTGGCGGATCAGCATCGCGGATATCTCCCTCCAGTCCTGATCGGTGGCATCCTGATCGAATACATCGCGGTCCGGCATCGCATAGCTGTGCTGCGCGTCCGCATGCACCCGCCGCTGATAGCGGACGCTGCAGCCGGCCAGGGCTTCGTCGAGCCGCTGCACGACGTCTGGGCGGGCGTATCTGTCCCGGCCCGCGTGCCCACAATAGATCTCGCCGGCCGCGCGCCGGGCCAGGAGATGCGGCGAGGTCTCGCCGTCCTTGACGAGATCGGTCCCATGCAGACACGCCGCCGCGCGGAAGCGGTCGGGAAACGTCCCGGCGGCGCACAGCGCATGGCGTCCGCCCATGCAGTAGCCCACGGCGCCGAACGGCCCCGGCCTGACCGGCTCGCCTTGAGTCATGAACTGGAGCAGAAACGCCGTATCCCAGATGACCATCGCGTCGCTGAGCTTGTTCATCGCCGCTCGCAAGGCGATCTGGCGCTCGGGGTCGAGGTCGGTGAAGGACAACCCCTTGCCGGCGTCGTCGTGTGCGGCGTACCGGACCTTGCCGCCGCGGTAGTAGAGGTCAGGAAGCACGCAGTAATACCCCGCCGCCGCGATCCTGCGCGCGATGTCGGTGACGGCAGTGCGCATTCCCCACATGTCCATGTAAAGCATCACCGCCGGGAAGGGGCCGCCGGCGCTCGGATGGGCGATGAATGTCTCCATCTCGCCGCCCTCCCTGCGCAGCTGGATTGTGCGTTCGATCATGTGCGGCGCTCGTCCGGCCTCCCTCCGGTTGAACTGACCTGGACAATAACGCCTTATGGATTGTCAGACAATCATTGACACGGCGCCTCGGGCAGGTACGATGCGCGACTGAAAACGAATCCTCAGGGAGGAGCGCGGTTACGATGGGAACGTTCGCCCTGCGGAGGGTGTTTGGGCTTTCGGCCTGTCTCTGTCTGCTCGACGGTCCATCGGCCGCTCAGCAGCCCTATCCCAGCCGGCCGGTCGAGATCGTCGTACCATTTGCCGCCGGTGGGGCGATCGACATCGTGTTTCGGACCATCGGTCCGTCGCTCTCCAATCGCCTCGGACAGCGCGTGATCATCGTCAACAAGTCGGGCGGCGGCGCCACGATCGGCATGTACGCCGTGGCCCGCGCCGCACCCGACGGATATACGCTGGGTGCGGCGAGCTTCGCCTTCGCCGCCAACCCCGCCGTGCTCGACAACATGGGGTACGATCCCATCAAGGACTTCCAGCCGGTGACCTTGGTGGCGCGGGCACCCATGATGCTGCTCGTCAATCCGGAGACGCCGGCGCGGACGGTGGACGAGTTCATCGCCTGGGTCAGATCGAAGCCGCCTGGAACGCTCAACTACGGGTCGGTCGGTGTCGCGAGTTCCGGTCATCTCATGACCGAGCTGTTCCTGGCGCGCGCCGGGATCAAGATGACGCACGTGCCCTATAACGGCAGTCCGCTTCCGGGCCTCGCGCAAGGCGACACGCATCTGCAGTTCAGCCCGATCTCGACCTCGCTGCCGTGGATGAACGATGGACGGCTGCGCGCGGTCGGCGTCACCTCGCTGGACCCCGAGCCGAATTTTCCCGATCTCCCGCCGGTGAGCCGGACGTTGGCGGGCTTCGATACCTATGAATGGCCGGGGCTCGTGGCGCCGGCGGGCACACCCCGTCCGATCATCGATCGGCTGCAACGAGAGGTCGCGGCGACGGTCGCCGAACCGGAGGTGAAAGAGCGTTTCCTGGCGCTCGGATTCGTGCCGGCCGGAACGACGCCCGAAGAGTTTGGAGCCCACATCAAAAAAGAGAGGGAGCTGTGGGCGGGGGTCGTTCGTCAGCTGGGTCCGCTGCGCGTGACCCAATGACCTCCAGGTTGATCGCGGCCGACGCGTTGGTGAAGTCGCTCCGCACCGGTGAACACTCCGCCGCGGTTGCGCTGGAGCCATACCTGGATGAGGGCGTGATCCTCGAAAGGAGCTGGAGAGCGACCTGTGCGTGCGGGAGCCCGTGATGTTTGACGTCGACACCGAAGAATTCGACTACGTCTCTCATGCCGGAACGCAGCTTCGTGCCCGGCTCTATCGGCCGCGTGGCCAGGGGCCGTTCCCGGCGATGGTGGATCTGCATGGCGGGGCCTGGATCCAGGGCAGCTTCGCCAACAACGATCCGATCAACCGGCCGATCGCCGCCGGTGGCGTCGTCGTCCTGGCGGTCGACTACAGGCTGCCGCCGGCCGGGACCTACCCGTCCTCGGTGGCGGACGTGAATTACGCGATCCGCTGGCTGAAGATGAATGCGGAGCGGTGCGGCACCCGGCCGGAGCTGGTCGGGGTGATGGGCACCTCGGCTGGTGGCCATCTCGCGGTGCTCGCGGCCCTCAAGCCACAGGATGCCCGATATGCGGAGGTGCCGCTCAAGGGCGGTGCGGCGTTTGATGCCCGGGTCGAATGCGTCGTAACGATGTGGCCGGTCATATGCCCGTTGACGCGCTTTCGTGAGAACCTCGAACGAAACGCGCGGGGCGATCAGCTCCATGCCGACCGGATCGGGAGCGGATTGGATCAGATGAAGTATTGGCTGACCGAGGACGCGATGGCGGACGGCAGTCCAATGCTGGCGCTGGGGCGCGGGGACCGCGTCGAGTTGCCCGACACGCTCTATGTACAGGCCTCCGGCGACCAGCTTCACCCGCGACATTGCATGGACCGTTTCTGCGCGGCTTACCAGAAGGCTGGCGGGTGGCTGGAGACCGTGCTTGTGGAGGGCGAGCCCTACGACCTGGTTCGATCCGATGCCGGGTCCTCGGAAGCCAAGCGGGCGGTGAAGCGGATCATCGAATTCATTCACGAGTGCAAGGGACGCGCGGTCCGGTGAGGCCTCGAGCGATGGAGAACAACGTGCGGGAACCGACGGTCAAGATTGGTGATATCGCCTTCGGGCGGCTTCGCGCCCCGGATCTCGACGTGATGGAGGAGTTCCTCACCGAATTCGGGATGTTCAGGTCCGCGCGAACCGACACGGCGCTGTACATGCGCGGCACCGCCCCCAGCCATCACATCCACGTCACCGAAAAAGGCCAGCCGGGATTCGTCAGCGTCGCGTTCCGCCTTGAGAGCGAGGACGATCTGAAAGCGCTCGCCGCGCTTCCGGGCGCATCCGGGATCGAGGGCATCGATGAGCCCGGCGGCGGAAAGCGGGTACGCCTGCGCGATCCCTTCAACGGCTTTCTCATCGAGGCCGTCCATGGCATCGCGGCGCCGGCGCTCCTGTCGGTGGGCGACCGCCCGTTGAACTGGAGCGCCGAAGTCCTGAAAACCGTCGGCGACCCGCGGCGGCTGCAGTTCGGGCCGTCGCGCGTGAAGCGGATCTCGCACACCGTGTTCTCGACTCCGCGGCTCACGGAAACCCTGGCTTGGTTCCGGCAGACGTTCGGGCTGTTGTGCACCGACGAATTCTATGTTGGCGAGCGGTCGAACGTGGTGGGCTCGTTCAATCGCCTCGACCGCGGAAACGAGCCCGTCGATCACCATGTCCTCAACTGCTATCACGGCCCGACAGCGGGCCTGCAGCACCTGTCGTTCGAGGTCCAGGACATCGACGACTTGTTCATCGGGCACAACCATTTGAAACGCATAGGGAAATACGAGCACCTGCGGGGCGTGGGATACCACGTGCCGGGCGGACAGGTTTACGATTACTGGCTGAACCCGTGGGGTCAGATGCACGAACACTGGCTGACCACCCGCCGGTTCACGGCCGCGAGCCCGACCAATCTCATGCCGGCGCCCAAGGAGCACGATCCGAACTCGCGGTTTGCCAAGACGATCATGTTGGAGACGGCGGCGTAGGGTCGAGCCTGGGCGCCCAGCACACGGAGGTTGAATTGGCTCAGCAATCACGCGATGGCGTTCGTTTCGCGCCGCTCGCGCTCGATGACATGACCACGGAGCAGCGGACGATCGCCGACCGCGTGATCTCGGGGCCGCGGCAGGGCATGCGGGGTCCGTTCAATGCGCTGCTGCGCAGTCCCGATCTTGCCGACCGCGCCGAACGCGTCGGCGAATACATCCGCTTCAGGAATTCCTACAGCGAGCCGCTCAAGGAACTGGCCATCATCATCACGGCGCGACACTGGACGGCGCAGTATGAATGGTACGCGCATCGTCGCTTCGCCGAGCAGGCGGGGATCAGTGCGGAGATCTGCGACGCGATTGCAGCCCGCCGCCGGCCGACCGGGATGAGCACCGAGCACACCGCGGTGTACGAGTTCTGCACCGAGCTCCTGCAGACGGCGAAGGTGACGGACGCGACCTATGCCGCGATCCATGACCGGTTCGGCGAGCGCGGGGTGATCGATCTGATCTACACGGTCGGCCACTACAGCACGGTGGCGATGATCCTGAACGTCGACCGCTGTCCGCTGCCGGACGGGGCGAAGCCCCTCGAGTAGCGGCGCGCTGGCCGCTCCCGCGGCGGCGCCTGTCTCTATCTCTCGCGCAGCGCCACCTGCTTGGTGCGCAGCAGCGGCGACAGCAGGTAGTCGATGACCCGCCGCTGGCCGGTCTTGATCTCGGCCGTCACCGCCATGCCGGGGCCGAGGTTCACCATCCGGTCTTCGACCGCCATTTGGGAGCGATCGAGCGACACGCGCGCCGCATAGGCCAGCTCCTGGCCCTGTTTGGACCGAACTGACGTGGACACTGCCGGAATGAGACCGCCCCGCATGTGTGGTTTCTCACACCGTCTTTCGCCGCCTTCGGCGACACTCTATGCATGACAGCTTTGGGGCATGAGTCGGCGGGCGCGGAGACACTGGATCGCGAGCGATTCCGCTCCCTGATGTCGCCGGCAAACATCGCGATGCTCCGGCGGCGTTCCGCCGACGAGCGAAAAACAGTCGAATGCGCCAAGCGGGATTGAGAGGCAGCTGGATGACCCGCCTGGCCTCCGCATTTGTCGACCTCTGGCGCGATCGCCGCGGCGCGTACTCGATGGTCACGGCGCTGTTGCTGCCCGTCTTGGCCGGATTCACCGCCTTCGGCACCGAAGTCGGTCTGTGGTTTTACAGTCACCAGGCGATGCAGAGCGCGGCCGATGCCGGGGCGTTCAGTGCCGCAACCGCTTATTTCTCCGGCAGCACGGCTTACAGCACCGAAGCAAAGGCCGTCGCCGCGAGTTACGGCTTCGTCGATGGGCCGAGCGGCAACGCCACGGTCACCGTGAACAAGCCGCCGACATCGGGTCCGAACGTCCGAACCCCGGACGCCATCGAGGTCATTGTTTCGCAGACCCAGAAGCGCCTGTTTTCCGCGGTGGTGACGAGCTCGACGCTCACGATAGGCGCCCGGGCGGTGGCGGTCAGCGGCATCGGTGGCACGGGTTGCGTCCTCTCGCTCGACAAGACCGCCAGCGTCGACATCAGCGCCAAGGGCACGCCGAACGTCGTGCTCAGCGGCTGCAGCATGTACGACAATTCCAACAGCTCGTCGGCGCTGACCGACAGCGGCAACGCGACGATCAGCGCGAAATCGGTTTCGGTGGTCGGCGGCATTTCAGGCCTGACCCATGTCACCACGACCGACGGCATCAAGACCGGTGCGGCTCCGATCTCCGATCCCTATGCCGACGTGACCGTGCCGCCTTATACGCCGACCTGCACGCCGAGCTCCGGCTCGGTCCTGAACCCCGGGGTTTATTGCGGACTGACCATCCAGAGCACCGTCACGCTGAACCCCGGCCTGTACGTCATCGACGGCGGTGCCCTGACGGTGAATGCCAACGCGAACCTCACCGGCACCGGAGTCACCATCGTCCTCACCAGCCACACCGGCAGTTCCTATCCCACCGTGACGATCAACGGCGGCGCCACGGTCAATCTCAGCGCGCCGTCCGACAACACGACCGGCCCGGCCGGCTTCCAAGGCATGCAGGGCATTGTGATGTACGAGGACGGGAAGGCGCCGGTCGGGACGGCGGTGAAGCTCAACGGCGGGTCGACCCAGACGTTCCAGGGAGCGCTCTACCTGCCCACCGCCGCCGCGACGTTCACCGGCGGCTCGACCACCAACAGCGCCTGCCTGCAGCTCGTTGCCGACACGATCGCCTTCGGTGGCAATGCGAACTTCGCGATCAGCTGCAGCGGCGCCGGCACGCGGCCGATCGGCGGGTCCGTGGCGCTGGTGGAGTAGAGGAGACGCGGCCGTGGCCGACGACCTGACCCTCCCCGAGCTCTGGGCGCTCCGCGTTCTGGCGGCGACGGTCAAATTGATGACCCAGGTGCTCGACAGCACGTCGGCCGTGTGGTGGCCGTTCCTGCTCAGCGCCGGGCTGATCGCGCTCGCGGTCTTTTGGCTGAAAGCGGGGCGGACCGCCGCTTCGTTGCGCGAGTTCCGCCGGCGGTTCCTCGGGCGCGACATCTGGCTGCACCCGTCGGCGCGCGCCGACTATGCGTACTATGTCGTGAACGGGATCGTTTATCCGCTCGTCGTGGCACCGCTGGTGATCGGCGGGGCCGCCCTCGCCGCTTCGGTCCAGGGCGGGCTCGCCGGCATCTTCGGCGCGCGCGGCGCGCCGCTGCTCGAGCCCGGCCTGGCGCGCGCGGTCTACACGCTCCTGTTCTTCGTCGCCTATGATTTCGGGCGCTTCGCGGCGCACAGCCTGCTCCACGAGATGCCGCTGCTGTGGCCCTTCCACAAGGTGCATCACTCGGCCGAGGTCCTGACGCCGTTCACCAACTATCGGGCCCACCCGGTCGATATCGTGGTCATGCAGACGGTGCCCAACCTGATGACCGGGCTCGTCAGCGGCTGCGTCTGGTATCTCTCGGCCGGCGAGATCGGCTTCTACGCGTTCTTCGGCCTGCACGCCGGCGTCGCGGCCTTCAACGCCATCGGCAACCTGCGGCATTGGCATGTGTGGGTGTCGTTCGGACCCGGGCTGAACCGCTGGCTGATCAGCCCGGCGCATCATCAGATCCATCACAGCGTCGAGCGCCGTCATCTCGGCAAGAACCGCGGCTTCGAGCTGGCGATCTGGGACCGGCTGTTCGGCACGCTGTACGCGCCCTGTGCCGAGGAGCGCTTCACGCTGGGCCTCGGCGACGGGACGGACGGGACATGGCATTCGGTCGCGAAGCTCTACGCAGAGCCGTTTCGCGACGCCTGGCGCTCCGCGTGGGGGTGGACGGCGCCGGCCGGCGCCGCGGCGACGCCGGCACCGGCCCGCCGGCGCTTTCTCGCCCTCGGCGTC
This sequence comes from Alphaproteobacteria bacterium, assembly GCA_036394195.1. Lineage (GTDB taxonomy): Bacteria > Pseudomonadota > Alphaproteobacteria > CACIAM-22H2 > CACIAM-22H2 > DATJPD01. Next base: position 30,193 of record DASWFO010000240.1, read on the forward strand.
GGTGCCCTGGGCGCCAGCCTGCTGCCCCTGCCGCGCGCCTGGGCTGCCGGTCCGCAGAGCGTCTTTATGGAAGACCTGACCTGGATCGAGCTGCGCGACGCCGTGGCCGCCGGCCATACCGTCGCGATCCTGCCCACCGGCGGGATCGAGCAGAACGGCCCGCACATGGCGCTCGGCAAGCATCACGCGATCGTTCGTCACACCGCGGGCGAGATCGCGCGACGCGTGGGTCAGGCGCTGGTGGCGCCGGTGATCGACTATGTGCCCGAGGGCCGCCTGGACCCGCCCGAGGGGCACATGCAGTTCCCCGGCACGCTCGGTGTCAGCGAGGCGACGTTCGAGGCGATGCTGCGCGATGCCGCCGGCAGTCTGGCCCTGGCCGGGTTCACCCTGATCTGTCTTCTCGGCGATCACGGCGGCAGCCAGGCGGCGCAGCAGAAGGTCGCCGCCGAGCTGAGCCGCGAATGGCGCCGGCGCGGCGTGCGGGTGGTGAACCTCCAACGCTACTACGCCGCCAACGGCCAGGAGGAGTGGCTGAAAAGCCAGGGCTTTGCCGCCGGCGAGATCGGCACCCATGCCGGCCTGCTCGACACCGCCGAGCTGATGGCGGTGGCCCCCGGGTTGGTGCGCGGCGCGCGCCTGTCGCCTAAGGCCTGGCCGGCCGGCCCGACCGGGGCCGCTGGCGATCCGTCGCGCGCCTCGGCGGAGATCGGCGCCCGGCTGATGGCGCTGAAAATCGACACCGGTGTCGCTGAAATCCGCGATCTGGCGGCCCTGGGACCCGCCCCGGAGCCCCGGCACTGGTGGTGAGACGCCCGCCCGGCGGTCAGAAAAACGTAATGACTAGCGTCACTTAGCTTTTTACGGCACACTGGGCGGGATGTCGGGTCCCGTCAGTGTCAAAAAGCCGCCGCCGATCGATCGCCGCGCGGCGCTGGCCAAGAGCGAGCTGCTGCGCGGCGTGGCGCCGGCCGAGCTCGACGCCGTGGCCGCCAAGGTCATCTGGCGCGTCTATGAAAAGGGACGCGAGGTCATCGAGCAGGAAGGCGGCAGCACCGACGTCTACCTGATCGGCTCCGGCCGGGTGCGCATCACCATCTACGCCGCCAGCGGCCGCGAAGTGGCGTTCCGCGATCTCGCCGAAGGGACCAGTCTCGGCGAGCTGTCGGCGGTCGACGGACGGTCGCGCTCGACCAGCGTCATCGCCCTCGAAGACACCTGGGTGGCGGCGATCTCGCGCGACCAGTTCTGGACCCTGTTGCGCTCCAAGCCCGCCATTGTCGAGAACGTGGTCAAGGGGCTGGTGGCGCTGGTCCGCAACCTCACCGAGCGCGTCGTCGACTACAGCACGCTCGGCGTGCGCAACCGCATCCAGGCCGAGCTGGTGCGCATGGCGCGGCAGACCAAGCCCAAGGGCAACCGCTGCGTGATCTCGCCGTCGCCCAAGCACGCCGACATCGCGAGCCGCGTCAGCACCAACCGCGAGGAGGTGGCACGCGAATTCGGCCACCTGACGCGGGAGAAGATCATCGAGCGCGGCCGCGGCGAGCTCGTCATCCTGGACCTCGCCCGGCTGGTCAACATGGTCGAGCGGGTGCGGGAAGATTAGGGAGACGAGCCGGCGCGCCGCGCCCCGGCCGCCGCTTTAAGCCGCACCGCGGGTCTGGTATGACTGCCGCTCAAGATGCCCCCGCTCAAATTGCAGCGGCAGGGCACGCCTGGAGGAGAGAGAACAGCCGATGACGAGTTCGGTAGCGCCCCTGCGGCTGCACACGCTGCTCGCGGATTACCCCAATACACTGGCCTTGAAGAAGGGCGAGGTCCGCTCGCCGCTGGTCAACTTCGACTTCGCCGACATCAAGATCGCCAACCAGGGCTTCAAGCCGCTGGTGCGCGAGTCCAAATTCGACGCCGGCGAGCTCGCCATCGTCACCTATCTGCAGGCGAAGCAGTACGGCAAGCCCTACGCCCTGCTGCCGGCGGTGGTGATGGGGCGGGGGCAGCATCACACCATCGCCTATAATGCGGAGCGCGGGACGCTCCGCCCGGCCGATCTGCCGGGCAGGCGGGTGGGGGTGCGCGCCTATTCGCAGACCACCGGCGTATGGCTGCGCGGGATCCTGCAGAACGATTACGGCGTCGACATCGGCCGCGTGACCTGGGTCACGGTCGAGGACCCGCATCTCGCCGAGTATCGCGACCCGCCGAATGTCGACCGGCAGCCGGCCGGGAAGGTGATGCTCGACATGCTGCTGGCGGGCGAGATCGACGCCGCGATCGTCGGCGACAAGCTGCCCGACGACAAGCGGGTCAAATACCTGATCCCCGACCCGCAGGCCGCGGCGCAGGCCTGGGCGGACAAGCACGGCTTCTCGCCGGTCAATCATTTCTTCGTCGTCCGCGAGGCGATCGCCAAGGAGCGGCCGGACGTCGTGAAGGAGATCTTCCGCCTGCTGGCCCTGAGCAAGACCGCCGCGGGCGGGACCGCCAAGCCCGATCCGCTGCCGATGGGTATCAACGCGGTGCGCGACGCGTTGACCCTGATCGTCGAATATGCGGTGCAGCAGCGTCTGATCCCGCGGCGCTTCTCGATCGACGAGCTGTTCGACCCCGCCATGCGCGCCCTTGGCGCCTGATCCGACTTCAATTCGCCCCCTTCAATTCGCGACGCAAGTGAACGGAGAGACTTAAGATGATCATCGATTGCCACGGCCATTACACGACGGCGCCCAAGGCGCTGCAGGACTATCGCGACGCGCAGGTCGCCGGCCTCAAGGACAAGTCGTGGAAGCCGACCAAGGCCAACCTCAACATCAGCGACGACCAGATCCGCCAGAGCGTCGAGGGCGCGCAGCTCAAGCAGCAGCGCGAGCGCGGCACCGACGTGACGATCTTCTCGCCGCGCGCCGCCGGCATGGGCCACCACATCGGCGACGCGACGGTCAGCCAGTATTGGTCCGAGATCTGCAACGACCTCGTCTACCGCGCGTGCAAGCTCTATCCGCAGAACTTCGTCGGCGTGTGCCAGCTGCCGCAATCGCCGGGCGTCAATCCGAAGAACTGCATTCCGGAGCTCGAGCGCTGCGTCAACGAGCTCGGCATGATCGGGCTCAACCTCAATCCCGATCCGTCGGGCGGCTATTGGAAGGAGCCGCCGCTCACCGACCGCTGGTGGTACCCGGTCTACGAGAAGATGGTCGAGCTCGACGTGCCGGCCATGGTCCATGTCAGCCATTCCTGCAACCCGGCGGTCCATTTCACCGGCGCCCATTACATCAACGGCGACACGACCGCGTTCATGCAGCTGATCACCGCCGACCTGTTCAAGGACTTCCCGACCCTGAAATTCATCATCCCGCACGGCGGCGGCGCCGTGCCGTACCACTGGGGCCGCTATCGCGGGCTGGCGCTGGACCTGAAGAAGCCGCCGCTCAAGGAGTTCCTGCTGAAGAACGTGTTCTTCGACACTTGCGTCTATCACCAGCCGGGCATTGACCTGCTGACCAAGGTGATCCCGCCGGAGAACATCCTGTTCGCGTCCGAGATGGTCGGTGCCGTGAAGGGCATCGATCCGGAGACCGGCTTCAACTTCGACGACACCAAGCGCTACGTCGACGCCGCGCCGTTGAGCGCCGCCGACAAGAAAAAGGTCTTCGAAGACAACGCCTTCAAGGTCTTCCCGCGGCTTAGGCGGGCCCTCAAGGTGAACTGAGGCTGGAGGCCGGCCGGCATCGTGGGGCGGCGCGCGGCAGCCGCCCACGGCGTTGAGACGAATAGGCCCGGCCGTCTTATTCCGTGACGACGCCGAGCTTGTCGAGAACGGCCTTCCACGTCACGAATTGCTCCTTCTGGAACGTCGCCAGCCGGTCCGACGTGTAGCCCACCATGGGATCCATCGCGTAAACACGCAGCGCGGCTTTCAGGTCCGGCGTCTGAAGAGCTGCGTTGTAGGCCGTGTAAAGCTTATCGATGATCGGCCGCGGCGTATTGGTAGGCGCATAGATCGCCATCCACACCGTCCAATCCGCGGAGACATAGTCCGGCATGCCGGCGTCCACCATGCTCGGAACATCGGGGAGCTGGGCAAGACGCTCTTTCGATAACGAGGCGAGGATCGTGAGCTCGTCGCGTTGTGCGAGTGCCACCGGCAGCGTCGCGGCGGCGTATGTCAGCCGGCCTGATGCGACATCGGTCATGAGGCCAGAGCCGCCTCGATAATGGACAGCCTCCGCCTGACCGCCCGCGAGATGTGCGAGCCACGCCGACATGAAATGACTGGGCGTGTTTATTCCGGCTGTCCCGTAGCTCACGAATGCGCCGCCGTCCGCTATTCTGTCCTTCAGTGTCCGGATCGACTTGATTCCCGTGGCTTTGGAGGTCACGAACACGGAATCAAACGCTATTCCGCCGCAAACCGGCGTTAAATCCTTCAACAGGTCATAGCCCACGTCCTTGCTCGTCAGGGTGGACGTGATCATCGGCAGCCCGGCGAAGAGCAGCGAGTACCCGTCTGCGGGTGCTGCGGCAACGATTTGTGCGCCGATATTGCCGCCGGCTCCGACCTTGTTGTCGACGATGATCGATCCGCCGAGGTTCTTGCTCGCCACGGCGCTGATCAGGCGCGCCGCGACGTCCGCGACCCCGCCCGGCGCGAACGGCGCGATGAGTTTCACCGGCCGCTTGGGAAACTCACTCTCTCCCGCCGCGGGAGTCGCGGCGACGAGCGCCACCGCGAGACAAACAGATGAGAGGAACAGGGCCGAAAGGAGCCCGTGAGGCTTTGGCGGAATCATCGTTTCCTCGTTGCGTCGTTGGCCCGACCCGCCGGCGGCTTGGAGCTCCGGAGGCTGGTTTGTCGAACAGGCTATCGCCGGGCGGGCCTCGTTTCAACAGTAAAGTCGTATTTTGACATATTGACATTAATTCATATTTAGAACTATCGTCAGTCCGCGGGGGAGAGCCCCGATCGAACGTCACGATCTCGAGCTCCGGATTTGCGGCGATGAGCAGCCTCGATCGCGTATTTGATGTCCTCAATCTTTTCTCGGTGACCAAGCCTCTCTGGACCGTGGACGAGGCCACCGTCGCGCTCGGGCATTCGCGCAGCACCGTGTATCGGTATATCCGGGCGCTGGTGAAGGCGGGTCTGCTCGTCTCTGTCGGCCGGTCTTATGGCCTCGGCCCGCGGATCGTCGAACTCGATCAGCAGATGCGGCTGACCGATCCGCTGCTTCAGATCGCCCGGCCGCGGCTGTCGCAATTGCGCCAGCGGCTCAACGCGGTGGTCCTGCTGATGAGGCTGTTTCACAACCGGATCATTTGTATCCACGAGGAGGGCGATGAAAGCACTGGCGTTCCCTCCGCCGGCCGGGGCCGTGCCGTCGCGTTTTTTAGAGGCGCAACCTCGAAGGTTATCCTAGCTCACCTGCCGACCCGCCGGCTCAAGGACCTCTACGTGCATCACGCGAGGGAGGTTGCGGCCTCGGGGTTGGGCGAAGATTGGACGTCGTTCAGGAACAACCTCCGCGACGTCAGGCGCCGCGGCCATCACGTGAGCCAGGTCGGCGAGTTCATGCCGAACGTGTTCAGCATCGCGGTGCCGATCTTCGCCGGGGATGGAAAAATCATCGGCAGCCTGACCGTCCTTCAAAGCGCGACAAAAAAGAGCTCTCGCAATGATGAAATCCGGCTGGCCGCCGTGCGCAGAGCGGCCGGTGATCTAACCAAGGCATACGCGGCCGTCGAAAAAGGTCTGTCATTTGGCGCACGGACCGAAGGCCAACTTGCAGTGTCGATCTGACAATTTAGAAAACAGGAGGAACGCCAGTGCTCAACCCTGCTGAAAACGAGATGCTCACGCGGGTAGGACCAGGGACGCCGGGCGGCGAGCTCATGCGGCGTTATTGGCAGCCGATCACCGGAAGTTCCTATTTGAGGAAGAAGAAGGTCGTGCCGATCCGGATCCTCGGTGAGGACCTGGTGCTCTACCGCGATTTGCGCGGTCAGATCGGGTTGATCGATCACGTTTGTGCGCATCGGCGGGTTGACCTGGCGAATGGATATCCGGTGGAAAGCGGATTGCGGTGCCCCTATCACGGCTGGACGTACGGTGCGACGGGACACTGCATCGCCCAGCCCGGCGAGCCCGCGGACAGCCCGTTGAAGGACAAGGTGAAGCTCAAAAGCTACCCGGTCCAGGAGCTGGGTGGGCTGGTGTTCGCCTATCTCGGGCCGGAGCCGGCGCCCCTGTTGCCGAGATGGGACTATCTCGTCGATGACCGCATGCTGAGACAAATCGGCTTCGTGATTGCGCCGTACAACTGGCTCCAGGGCATGGAGAACAGCTACGACGCCACGCATGCGGAGTGGCTGCACGGACACTTCTTCAAATATGCGCTGGACGAGCAAGGTGATCCGGACGATCCGCGATACGAGATCAACGTGATGCCATTCATGCGCCGGCATGAGGATTTCGACTATGAACGGGTCCCCTATGGGTTCATCCGGCGCGTCGTCCTGGAGGGCGATCGAAAAGACGCCGACACCTATGCCGTCGGGCACGCGAAGATATTTCCGAACATAACCACCATCAACGCCGGCGGCACATGCATCAGCACGTATCAGATACCGGTCGACGACACGCACACGCTGTACATCGGGCATCGCGGCTACCGGTTTCCGGACTGGGTGCAGGTCCCCCGACAAGATGACGTTCCCTGGTTTGAGATACCGACCCGCGATCAAAACGGAGAGTGGATCCGCGACGACATTGTCGCTCAGGACATCATGGTCATGACGGCGCAAGGCCCGATCCTGGACCGCTCGCGTGAATGGCTCGGCACGACCGACATGGGCATCGTCAAGTTCAGGCGGCTTCTCAAGGATCAGATCGAGCTCGTCCGCGGCGGCGGTGAGCCGATGAACGTCTACCGCGACCTGGCCGGGAACAGACGGCTCGCGTTGCCCCATTCCACGAACTTCTACGAGCGCGGAATGTTCGGGCGCGGCACGTCCTACCGCCGCGGCTCTGCGACAGGCGCTCTCGGGATGCAAAACAGCCCCATCAACGACCTGATCGAGGACCTGTTCGAAGAGGCGGCCCGCGGCGCTCCGGCCATGGCTAAGTAGCGCGCACGTCCAGTCCTTGGGGCCGACAAGAAAAGATCTACGAAGACAACGCCTTCAAGGTCTTCCCGCGGCTTAGGCGCGCACTCAAGGTGAACTGAGGCAATTGTGGCGGCGCGGCTTTCGCACCGCCTCCTTCTTTCGCCCACTTGTTTCGCCGGGAGCGCCGACCCAGATCATCTCCGGGTCGGCCATGCTTGTCGAAACCCTCACCCGCTTCGGTCCCGTCAATTTGCGCCCGATCCATCCCAAGGACGGCGGCGCGCTGGTCCGCTATTTCGAACGGCTGACGCCCGAAGACGTGCGCTTCCGCTTCTTCGGCCCGATGCGCGAGCTGTCGCCCAGGCAGGTCGAGCGCTTCACCCATGTCGACCATGAGCGCGAGATCGCGCAGGTCGTCGAAGACCCGGAGACCGGTGACTTGCTCGCGGTCGGACGCCTCGCGTTCGATCCGGGCGGCCGCCGCGCCGAATTCGCGATTTCGGTGCGCAGCGACCTCAAAGGCCGCGGCCTTGGCCGGTTCGTCATCGCGCATCTCATCGAGCGGGCGCGGCAGCGCGGCGTCGAGGAGCTCTTCGGCGACATCCTCGAGGAGAACACGACCATGATCGCCTTCGCCAAGGAGCTCGGGTTCACGATGACCCGCGTGCCCGAGAGTGCGGCCATCGTGCGCGCCGTCTATCGCCTGTAGAGCGGGCGTCGACTTACCTCTCCCGCGGGGAGAGGTCGGCGCGAAGCGCCGGGTGAGGGGAAACCTCACCGCGCCGCGATGATGACGGATCAGAGCTCTGCGGAACCGGTGCCCCTCACCCGCTCGCTGCCGCTCGCGACCTCTCCCCACGGGAGAGGTGAATAACCGAACCCACGAACGCTGCTTACAGAGCGCCATCCGGTACACGCTCTAGTGGTGCGACTCTGACGGATGATACCCAGTGCAGGACATCCTCAGTCGTCACCCCGGCCAAGCGGCGCAGCCGCGCGAGCCGGGGTCCATGCTGCCACGGGCGAGATGGACCCCGGATCTCGCTTCGCTCGTCCGGGG
>DASWFO010000241.1:0-2372 GCA_036394195.1 Alphaproteobacteria bacterium
ACGCGGTGCTGGTCGAGGTGCCGAACCCAGCCCACCCCTACGGCGCCAAGGGGGTCGGCGAAGTCAATATCGTGCCGCCGATGGCGGCGATCGCTAACGCGATCGACAGCGCGATCCACCGCCGCCTCACCGAACTGCCGATGTCGCCGCCCAAGATCCGCGCCGCGCTCGATATGGGCCAGGCGGACGACTAGCGAGGACTGAGACGATGGCCGCGCGGGTTCAGTTCACGACCGGGTTCAGCCGTCGCTACACGGGCGGCGTGCGCGAATTCACGGTCGAGGCCAAGAACCTGCGCGGCGTCATCAAGGAAATGGACCGCCTCTACCCCGGCCTTGGCGAGCATCTCGTCGAAGAGACCACCGTCGCGATCGACGGCGCCATCCACGAAACCGCCTACTTCCAGCCGATCCGCGAAGGCTGCGAAATCTTCTTCATCCCCAAACTCGAAGGGGGATAGCACAGGCGGCTTCGCTCGGGCGTAACCCGGCCCGTTCCGCCGGTGGGAGTGAGATTCCCGGTTTTTCCCATTGGAGTGCACCCTTCTGCTGAGACAGAGAAATGGGGACAGGTGATTGCGGTGGGAGCGGGTCGTCCACGTAGTCCACAGGAGGGACCCGCGCGCAGCGGAGCGCCCCCATGAGGCTGGCGGAGCGCAGCGCGGGAGGTCCCTGTGGACCCACGGGGGCGAGCCGCGGGGGGTGGGGGTCCGGGGGTGGGGGGTTTTGCGAGGATCGGCGGTCATGGCACGGGCCCGATCGCGTCGGAAGCCAAACGCTGAGCGAGGCGCAACGGCAAGCTTGCCTCGAACTCGACGGGTGGTCGATAGCCGAGGGCGGAATGGAGGCGCTGCCGGTTGTAGACCTCCTCGATGAAGCGGCCGATGGACTCGCGCGCCGCGCCGATGTCGCGGTAGTCACGCCCGTCGACCTCCTCCTGCTTGAGGGTCTTCATAAAGCTCTCCGACTTGGCGTTGTCGTAGGGGTTGGCGACCCGGCTCATGCTCGGCTGGATGCGGTGTGCCGCGAGTTTGGCGGTGTAGTCGCCACAGGCATATTGCACCCCGCGATCGGAGTGGTGGATCAGGCTGTCGGGTGCCGGGCGGCGTGTCGCCAGAGCCATCTCGAGGGCGGCCAGGGCGAGGCTCGCCTCGAGGTGGCTCTCCAGGGCCCAGCCGACAACGCGGCGGCTGAAGGCATCGATCACCACGGCCAGATAGGCGAAGGCCTCGGCCAATCGGAGATAAGTGATATCGGCGACCCAGAGCTGGTCGAGACCGATCGGCGCCATGCCGCGCGCCAGGTTGGGCACGACACGCCAGGCATGGCGTGACGCCGTCGTCACCGGCACAAAGGGCCGTCTGCGCAGGCGCAACAGATTGTCCTCGCGCATCAGCCGCAGCACCCGCTTGCGATTGACCGCCATCCCCTCGCGGCGGAGCTGTGCGGCGATCCGCCGGTAACCGTAATGGCGATGCGCCAGCGCGACACGCTGGATGGCGTCGCGCACCGCGGTTTCCTCCCGGCGCGGTGCCGAGGCCTGCCAGTGCCGGTAATAGCCGGCGCGGCTGACGCCGGCCAGCGCGCACAGGCGCTCGACCGGCAATCCGCCTTGCGGCAGCGCTGTCGTCATCGCTTCGATGAGCGCGTAGACGGCATGGCGCCAGGCCCGTCGCTCGGCCGGCGCTGCTCGCTGACTTGCCGCAAGGCTTGCTGAAAAAAATCGAGCTCCAGCTGCTGTTGCCCGATCTTGCGCTCCAATTCCGCAATCCGCCGCCGGGCGGTCGCAACATCGTCCGGCACCGCCGAGGCGTCCACCGCCGCCGTCGCCACCACCTTCGGTGGCCGACCGCGGCCGCGCAACGCCGCCGCGCCGCCCGCCCGGAACCGCTCTCGCCAAACGTAGAGATCCTTCCGGCGAACCTGCAGTTCGCGCGCCAACGCGCTCGCGTTCTCGCCGGCCAGCATCCGGCGGATCACCGAAAGCTTCAGCTCCCGGCTAAAGATTCGGGCCGATCTAGGCATCCAGTTCTCCTTCTAGAGAACCGTCCCCATTTTCCGTGTCTCACTTTCGGGGTCCACTCCAATGGGAATGACCGGGAATTTCTTCCGGCGACGGAACGGGCTGTGTACCTGCACCGCTTCGCCGCCGTCACACCCAGGCCGCTAATGTATTATTTGAACGCGCCAGCGTACTATTAGTTGCGCGGTAGACTAACTACCGGGGGTTTGGCTGCGGCGGCTCGATCAGCACATTGATGCTGCGGGCGGCGAGAGTGATCTCGCGCCAGGTCTCGTCGTCGACGGGCACGCCCGTGGTGATGCGCTCGGCGCGGGTGCGGCGCTCTGGGTCGCCCGGGATCAGCACCGGCT
>DASWFO010000242.1:0-21497 GCA_036394195.1 Alphaproteobacteria bacterium
CGAGCGAAAGGTCGAGGACGCCGCGTTGGGGCTGCTCTGGGATCCTGTGGCGGTACGCTTCGCGTTTCAGGCGGGTGAAGGTGCGCGGCTGCCAATGCGGATCGGCGGCAAGGTTGGTCCGCGCTCCGGCCTTCCGATCGACGCAGAGGTTACGGTGACGAAACTCGCCGAGAATGCTACCCAGCGCTTCTCCGGCGCCTCCATCGCCTTGGGCGATTGCGCCGCATTGCGGATAGGCGGGATCGACGTCGTGGTCAACTCACGACGCACGCAGGCGCGCTCTCCCGACCTGTTCACCAATCTGGCCATCGATCCGAGAACAAGGAAGATCCTGGTTGTGAAATCGACGAACCATTTCTACGCCGCCTTCGCCCCGATCGCGAAGGAGGTGCTGTACGTCGAAGCGGACGGACCCCTGCCGCGCGACTACACCAAGGTGCCGTATAGCCACCTGACCCGTCCGATGTGGCCGTTTCACGCCGACCCGATGGGCTTGGACTGATAAAATGCTCGGCACGGGTGATTAACCCGCCGAAGCTTGCGATCAGCACTCGCCGACGGAGCCGCTGTCCGTTATACGAGATGTCCGCGAGACGACGAGGGCTCGCGTGGCATAGTTGTTGCTTTTGCGCGGGATTGGTTTTTGGGCATAGTCGTATAACGCGTAAGGAATGTCCGATGTCGCCGTTCACCACACGCAGCGTTCTTCATGGCTCCCTGATCGTCGCGCTGACGATGCTGGTTTCGGGAGCAGTGTTCGGGCAAGCGTATCCGACTCGCCCGATACGCATGGTGGTCCCCTTTTCGGCGGGCGCCGGCGTGACGGACATCATGGCGCGGCTGGTCGGGCAACACTTGAGCGCCAACCTCGGTCAGCAGATCGTCATCGAAAATCGCCCGGGCGCCGGGGGGATTCTGGGAACGGACATCGTGTCGAAAGCCGCACCCGACGGCTATACGCTCCTGATGACCAACGTATCGCTTGCGGTGACCCCCTATCTGTATCCCAGCCTGCCGTACGACCCGGTGAAGGACTTCACGCCCGTCACCATGGTCAACTCTGCGCCGCTCCTGCTGGTCGTGCATCCGTCATTTGCCGCGAAATCGTTGCAGGAGCTGGTCGTCTATGCGAAATCGCACCCGGGTCAACTGAACTACGGCTCCGGAGGCGTCGGCAGCACGCCGCATCTCGCCGGTGAGCTGTTCAAATCGCTCGCGGGTATCGACGTCGTGCACGTGCCGTACAAGGGTGGCGCACCTGCGCTCAGCGACCTCGTCGGCGGACAGTTGTCGTTCATGATCGAGAACGTGCCGGGCACGATGCCCTTCGTGATGTCCGGGAATCTGCGCGCGCTCGCGATCACGAGCCCGCAGCGCTCGCCGCTGGCGCCCGAGTTGCCGACCATGGCCGAAGCGGGCGTGCCGGGCTATGAGATGATCGGCTGGAACGGCATCGTTGCCGTGAAAGGGACGCCGCCCGAGATCGTCGACAGACTGCATAGCGAAGTGGTGAAAATATTGCGCATGCCGGAGGTGAGAGAGCGTCTGGCGACCCTCGGCGCGGAGCCGGTCGGCAACACGCCGGATGAATTCGGCGCGTTCATCAAGGCCGAGATGGCGCAGTGGGGCAAGATCATTCAGGAAAGAGGCATCCGGTCCGAGTAATGAACGATACTTCGTGCCCAGGCGCCACCCGGGAGCTCGCGCGCTTTGTCGTCGAATCCCGCTGGAGCTCGATCCCCGCCCCGGTCAGTCACGAAGCCAAGCGCGCATTGCTCAATTGGGCCGGCTGCGCGCTTGGTGGCTGCCGGGATGAAACCGTCGACACCGCACTGGCTGCACTCCTGGAATTTGCCGGGCGGCCGCAGGCGACGATCCTTGGGCGCAGCGAGCGGACGGATATACTGACGGCCGCGGCCCTCAACGCGCTCAGCTCCAACATCCTCGACTTCGACGACACGCATCTGCGCACGGTCATACATCCGACGGTGCCGGTAGCGGGGGCGCTGCTTCCGCTGGCCGAACACATGCGAGTGACGGGCGCGCAGCTGCTGCACGCATTCGTACTCGGTGTCGAAGTCGAGTGCCGCGTCGGCAACGCGATCTCGCCGGAACATTACGACGCGGGCTGGCATATCACGTCCACGTGCGGCGTTTTCGGCGCGGCCGCGGCATGCGCGAAGCTGCTTGAGCTCGATACGAAAAAGACGGCATGGGTGTTTGGCATTGCCGCGAGCCAGGCGGCGGGCACCACCGGCGGGCACGGCAGCATGACGAAGTCGTGGAACATGGCGAACGCTGCGCGCAACGGCCTCGCGGCGGCGCTGCTGGCCGCAAAGGGCTTTACGAGCACCGAGCAGGGCCTCGAGGGCGAGCGCGGCTTTACGCGCGTGTTTGCGCAGCGGCGCGACCTCGATGAGATCGTACGCGGCCTGGGTGCGACGTGGGAGCTCGCGCAGAACACCTACAAGCCTTACCCGTGCGGCATCGTTGCGCATCCGGTCATCGACGGATGCCTGGCGCTTCGCGACGAAGCCCGCGTGGCGCCGGATGCGGTGGAGCGCATTGAGTTGCGCGTGCATCCGCTCGTGCGCATGCTGATGGGGAACGCGGCGCCGCGGACCGGACTTGAGGCCAAGCTTTCCGTTCAACACTGCGCGGCCGCGGCGCTTATCTATGGCCGGGTCGGCGTGCGCGAGTTCACGGACGCATGCGTGAACGATCCGGCGGTGGCGGCACTCCGGGGCCGCGTGATGCTCGTCGAGGACCCCGCCATGCCCAAGGAGGCCGCGGGCGTAACCGCACGCATGAGCCCCGGACCGACGTTCGACAAATACGTGCCGCACGCGACCGGCAGTCTCGAGCGGCCCATGAGCGATGACGCGCTCGGCCGAAAATTTCGCTCGCTCGCCGAGTGGGGATGGCCGGACTGCGACTCGGGCGCGTTCATCGAGCTTGCGTGGTCGCTCGATGAGCTCGCCGATGCTGGCGCGTTCGCGCGCGCGGCGGCACCACGTTAAAAACCAGGGAACAGAGATGCCTTACGCAGAGTCGAATGGAGTGCGGCTGTACTACGAAGAAGCCGGCAGGGGAACGCCCATCGTCTTCGTGCACGAGTTCGCGGCGGATCTGCGAAGCTGGGAGCCGCAGGTCCGCCATTTCAGCCGGCGCTACCGGTGCCTCGCATTCAACGCTCGTGGATATCCGCCTTCGGACGTGCCCAAAGCGAAGTCTGCGTACTCCCAGCGAATTGCCGCCGACGACATCGCGAACGTGATGCGTCACGCCGATGTCGCCAAGGCGCACATCGTCGGTTGTTCCATGGGCGGGTTCGCGACGCTGCACTTCGGCTTGAACTATCCGCGCATGGCGAGATCGCTCACCGCCGTCGGTGTCGGCTCCGGCTCCGATCCCGATAAGAGCAAACAGTTCTATCGCGACAACGCGGAGATGGCCTCCCGTTTCCTCAAGCTAGGCGCCGCCGAGGCGGTCAAGCCGTATCAGGTTGGCCCGGCGCGCGTGCAGCTGCAGAACAAGGACCCCCGCGGCTTTCGCGAGTTTTGCCAGCAGTTCGGCGAGCACTCGGCGCTCGGCTCGGCCAACACGCTCAGCGGCGTGCAGATGAAACGCCCGACGATCTACAGTCTCGAGAGCAAGCTCCGCGCGCTGAAGGTGCCGTTGCACATGATCTCGGGCGACGAGGACAACAACTGTCTCGACCCGTCGCTGTTCATCAAGCGGGTATGTCCGTCGGCATCGTTGACGGTTTTTCCCGCAACCGGACATGCGGTCAATCTCGAGGAGGTCGACCTGTTCAACCGGATCACCGGTGAGTTCCTGGCACAGGTCGACAGCGGCCGCTGGCGCCCCCGCGATTCACGCTCCTTCAATAAATCCAACCTGCTCAAGAACTGACGGAGGCAGGGCGGCTCCAATCCGGCCGTCCGTGGCGACGTAGGAGGTCGGTCAACTCTGCTGCGCTCGTCCAGTGCTCGAACCCTTCGACAGCGCGTTCGACTTCGCCGAGGCCTTGCGGCGTCAACGCCAAGGCTGCAAGCTGGCGGAACTTCCGCCGGATCTCGGATTCGTCGTAGGGGTTCAGGCAATCTCCTCGCGGACTGTCGCAGGCCCGCATGGTCTGCCGCCCGTCTTTCAGCGTGAGCGTGACGCGGGCCGGCTTCAATGCCGGCATCGCTGCGGTCATGGCCGGGTCTTCGCTGATGTGGACGCGGTGGCGCAGCGCCGCGATCGCCGGGTCGTCCAGTGCCGAGTCGCCGACCGCTTCGTAATCGGTGCTGCCTCTCACCGCCAGGCATGCGGCCACATGAGGCAGCGAGTACTTCGAAGCGAAATAGTTCGGCGGATCCGGGTTGCGCATGGCCGTCGCGAATCGGAAGGTCGCGATGTCGATGCGTTCGATCTCTTCCGCTTTCGCGCCGAGTGCCGCGATGGCCTCCTCGAGCGCATCGAGTGCCGCGTAGATCGGATTGCAGCAGGCCCGTAGACGAAGCCAGTTCCGCGTGATCTCCCAGCGAGTGCCGAGCTCGTCGAGCAAGCCGCAAGGCTCGAAGCCGTCGCCCACGAGGCTGCTGAGCGCTTCCTCGATCGCATCGTCCTGCGCGGTAAAGCCGGCCAGCGCAAGATCGGGTGCCAGCGCAAGCGCGAAACCACTCATTCCCCCGGCGACGTTCAGCGTGGTCGCTCCGGCAATAGCGTTGTTATAGCTCGGCGTCAGGACGAGAGTCGCGGCGATACGCATCGCGCGGCTCGTATCGGCGGCATTCAGACCCCGCAATCGCGATCCCGCGGCGGCGGCGCCCAGCAGCGCGGCCTGGCCGTTTTGGTGTGCGAGCGGCCGGGTCG
Source organism: Alphaproteobacteria bacterium (assembly GCA_036394195.1). Taxonomy (GTDB): domain Bacteria; phylum Pseudomonadota; class Alphaproteobacteria; order CACIAM-22H2; family CACIAM-22H2; genus DATJPD01. Next base: position 4,864 of record DASWFO010000242.1, read on the forward strand.
TCATCGCCGCAGCGAGGCGTGCGCCGGCGTCGTACCCGAGGATCAAGGCCGCGAGCATGTCGCGGCCGGGGAGACGCATCCACTCGCCGACACTCAGCACGCCAGGCAGGATCTGCATCACGCCTTGATAGGAGACATATCGATTTCCTTCGCCCAGCTCGAGGGATCGGCCGGCGATGCCGTTCAATAAGGCAGCCATGCGCGGGTCGCTCGTCGGCCAGCCCGGCGCCCATACGGTCGCACCGGTCCCCGCGGTCGCGTTCAACCGCTCGCGCAGCCCCCGCACCTCGGGCCGATTTGCCCCGGCCAGGATGACACCGATCGTGTCGAGCACGATCAGCTTCACATACCGTTGCACATCCTTCGGAATTTGATCGAGCGTCGTCTCAGCGACGAAACGAACGAGCTTTTCGATCTGCTCCGCCATTTGTGCTCTCTCGTGGGCTTGCGGCGCATGATGAGAGTTGAGACCAGCGCCCGGAACTCTGTGTGGTAAAGCATGACCTGCCACCGATCAAGAGCGTGCCGCAGGCCGTTCTCGAGATTGATATTGTCGAGCGCCGTGGCATTCATGGAGGTCTGCAGCAGGAGGCGCTCATAGCTGCCGCGCCGCGATCGTGCCGCGGACGACGTGCCGGCCCACGCCTACCGGCGCTTGCCCGGCCGGCTAGAGCCCGTGCTCGCTCAAGCCCGGATGATCGTCGGGGCGGCGGCCGAGCGGCCAGTGATATTTGCGCTCGCTCTCTTTGATCGGAAGATCGTTGATGCTGGCGATGCGCGGCCGCATCAGGCCGTCCTCGTCGAATTCCCAGTTCTCGTTGCCGTAGCTGCGGAACCAGTTCCCGCTGTCGTCGTGCCACTCATAGGCGAACCGCACGGCGATGCGATTCTCGCGGAACGCCCACAGCTCCTTGATCAGGCGGTAATCGAGCTCGCGGTTCCATTTGCGGGTCAGGAACGCCTCGATGGCGGCGCGGCCCTGCAGGAACTCGGCGCGGTTCCGCCTGCGGCTGTCGGCCGTGTAGGCGAGTGCGACACGCCCGGGGTCGCGTGTGTTCCACGCATCCTCAGCCAGGCGGGTCTTCTGCGCGGCGGTCTCTGCCGTAAACGGCGGAAGCGGTGGCGGCTCATGGCTGGTCCTCGCGTGACGGGTTCGGACGGGTTCGCGGTCGATGCGGCGGCGGCGATCCGCGCCCCGAGATGACCCAGGCGCGCGAGTATCTGGCCAAGAACTGAGAGATCACGGCAGCCGCTCCGGCTGCGCTGCGGGGTGGACCGAACGTCTCGTCAACGCTCAACCGTCATGTCAACGGTAGGAACGCCGATTCACCGATGCGGCGCAATGGTTTCCAGGAACCGTTGATCTGTTGACGCGGTGTCCGGGGTGATACGCGCACAGTGCGGCATCGGCGTCCCGAAGAATTGCAGAATTGCACTGCCGGTTTTCACCTACCGCAATTCTTTTCCGCCGAATTCGCAATCCGATTCAATGGCGTGCGAAAACAATTGCAGTATTGCGCGCGATTCAGGGGGGCGCCCCCGACAAGGGGCGCGGAGGCAAGGCCGCTATCGCGGCAGCTCGGTGCGCCCCATCAGGAACTGATCGACCGCGCGCGCGGCCTGACGGCCCTCGCGGATCGCCCACACGACGAGCGACTGGCCGCGGCGCATGTCGCCCGCGGCGAACACCTTTGGCACCGAGGTCTGATACGTCTCGGTGTCGGCGGCGACGTTGCCGCGGCCGTCCAGCTTGACGCCGAGCTGTTCGAGCAGGCCGGCGCGAACCGGTCCGAGAAAGCCCATCGCCAGCAGGACGAGGTCGGCCTTCATCTCGAACTCCGAGCCGGCCATGTCCTGCATCTGAAACCGGCCGTCGGCGCCCTTCACCCATTCGACGCGCACCGCGTGCAGCTTCTCGACCTTGCCGTTGCGGCCGGACAGCCGCTTGGTCAGCACCGCCCAGTCGCGGTCGCAACCCTCTTCTTGCGAGGACGAGGTGCGCAGCTTCAGCGGCCAATAGGGCCAGGTGAGGGGCTTGTCTTCCTGCTCGGGCGGCTGGGGAAGGATCTCGAGCTGGGTCACCGACGCGGCGCCCATGCGGGTCGACGTGCCGATGCAGTCGGAACCGGTATCGCCGCCGCCGATGACGATCACGTGCTTGTTCTTGGCGTCGATCCAGCTGAGGTTCTGCGCCGGGTCGCCGGCGACCTTCTTGTTGTTGGGTGTCAGGAAATCCATAGCGTAGTGCACGCCGGCGAGGTCGCGGCCGGGCACTTCCAGATCGCGCGGCTGCTCGGCGCCGCCGGTCAGCACGATCGCGTCGTAATCGGCCAGCAGCCCGGCCGCCGTGACATCGACGCCGACATTCGTGTTCGGCCGGAATTCGACGCCTTCCTCGGTCATCTGCGCCATGCGGCGGTCGATGTGATGCTTCTCCATCTTGAAGTCGGGGATGCCGTAGCGCAGAAGGCCGCCGATGCGGTCCTCCTTCTCGAACAGCACCACCGCGTGGCCGGCGCGCGCGAGCTGCTGCGCCGCGGCCATGCCCGCCGGACCCGAGCCGATCACCGCCACGCGCTTGCCGGTCCTCGCCACCGGTGCCTGCGGCTGAATCCAGCCCTCGGCCCACGCCTTGTCGACGATCGAGCATTCGATCGTCTTGATGGTCACCGGATTGTCGTTGATGTTGAGCGTGCACGCCTCTTCGCAGGGGGCGGGACAGATGCGTCCGGTGAACTCGGGAAAGTTGTTGGTCGAGTGCAGGACCTCGATCGCGCGGCGCCAGTCGTCCCGATAGACGAGGTTGTTCCAGTCCGGAATCAGGTTGTTCACCGGGCAGCCCTGGTGGCAGAACGGCACGCCGCAATCCATGCAGCGGGCCCCCTGCTGCGAGACCTCGCCGTCCGGCAGCGGCTTCACGAACTCTTTCCAGGAGCGCACGCGCTCCTTCACCTTGACGTAAGGACGGTCGCGACGCTCGATCTCAAGGAAGCCGGTCGGCTTACCCATGACTCAACACCCTCGATGCACGATTGTTCAGGCTCGCAGCTTGGCGCGGGCGCGTGGCTTCTCGGGTTGGTCCGCCTTGGCCACGGCCGCGTCGGCCGCGGCGGCGGTCAGGGCCCGCCGGTAGTCGACCGGCATGACCTTGACGAACTTCGGCAGGACCTCGTCCCAGTGGGTGAGGATCTCGCGCGCCCGCTTGCTGTTCGTATAGTGCAGATGGCGCTCGATGAGCCGGCGCAGCCGGAACGCATCGTGGCGCAGCATGTCGCGCATCAGATCGTCCTCGTCCATGTCGCGCGGGACCCGCTCGACGGTGACGGGCTCGATCTCGACCATCGAGCGGTTGCACAGCCGCTCGAACATGCGGTCCTGGTCGAGGACATAGGCGATGCCGCCGCTCATGCCGGCGGCGAAGTTGCGCCCGGTGCTGCCGATGACGGCGACGACGCCGCCGGTCATGTATTCGCAGCCATGGTCGCCGACACCTTCGACGACCGCGGCCGCACCGGAGTTGCGCACCGCGAAACGCTCGCCGGCGACACCCGCGAAGTAGCACTCGCCGGCGATGGCGCCGTACAGCACCGTGTTGCCGACGATGATGTTGTCTGTCGCTTCGAGGCGGCTCTTCGGCGAGGGATAGACGGCGATGCGGCCGCCGGACAGGCCCTTGCCGACATAGTCGTTGGCCTGGCCGATGAGCTCCAGCGATACGCCGCGGGCGAGGAACGCGCCGAAGCTCTGGCCGGCCGTGCCCGAGAGCTTGACCCCGATCGTATCCGGCGGCAGGCCCGCGTGGCCGTGACGCCGGGCGATCTCGCCCGACAGCATGGCGCCGACGGTGCGGTTCACGTTGCGGATGGTGGTCTCGATGCGCACCGGCTTGCCGTGCTCGAGGGCCGGCGCCGCGGCTTCGATGAGCTTGTGGTCGAGCGCTTTCTCCAGGCCGTGATCCTGCCGCTGCGAGTTGTGGATCGCCACGCCCGGCGCCACCTTCGGGCGGTGCAGCAGCTTGGTCAGGTCGACGCCTTGCGCCTTCCAGTGGGCGATGGCGTGGCCCATGTCCAACAGGTCGGAGCGGCCGATCAGGTCGCTGAACTTGCGAACGCCGAGCGAGGCCATGATCTCGCGCACGTCTTCGGCGACGAAGAAGAAATAGTTGATCACGTGCTCCGGCAGCCCGGTGAAGCGCTTGCGCAGGACCGGATCCTGGGTTGCGATGCCGACCGGGCAGGTGTTCAGATGGCACTTGCGCATCATGATGCAGCCCGCCGAAATCAGCGGTGCGGTGGCGAAACCGAACTCGTCGGCGCCGAGCATCGCGCCGACGATGACGTCGCGCCCTGTGCGCAGGCCGCCGTCGACCTGGACCGCGATGCGGCCGCGCAGGTTGTTCAGCACCAGCGTCTGCTGCGTCTCGGCGAGGCCGATCTCCCACGGGCTGCCCGCGTGGGTCAGCGAGGTGAGGGGGCTGGCGCCGGTGCCGCCTTCGTAACCGGCGATGGTCACGTGGTCGGCCTTGCACTTGGACACGCCGGCCGCGACCGTTCCCACGCCGACCTCGGAGACCAGCTTCACGCTGACGCGCGCCCGCGGGTTGACGTTCTTCAGATCGTGGATGAGCTGCTTCAGGTCCTCGATCGAATAGATGTCGTGGTGCGGCGGCGGCGAGATCAGGCCGACACCCGGCGTCGAGTGGCGGACCTTGGCGATGTTCTTGTCGACCTTATGGCCGGGCAGCTGCCCGCCTTCGCCGGGCTTGGCGCCCTGCGCCATCTTGATCTGCAGGTCGTCGGCGTTGACCAGGTATTCCGCGGTCACGCCAAAGCGGCCCGAGGCCACCTGCTTGATCGCCGAGCGCATGGAATCGCCGTTCGGCAGCGGCTTGAAGCGATCCGACTCTTCGCCGCCTTCGCCGGTGTTGGACTTGCCGCCGATGCGGTTCATCGCGATCGCGAGCGTGGTATGCGCCTCGCGGCTGATCGAGCCGAACGACATGGCGCCGGTGGCGAAGCGCTTCACGATGTCCTTGGCCGCCTCGACCTCGTCGATCGGAATCGGCTGCGGCAGCGTCTTCAGCTTGAACAGGCTACGCAGCAGCATCAGCCGCTCGCTCTGCTCGTTCACCAGCTTGGCGTAGGTCTTGTAATCGTCGCGCACGTTGCCGCGCACCGCGTGCTGCAGCCGGGCGATGACGTCGGGCGTCCACACATGCTCTTCGCCGCGCAGGCGCAAGCCGTACTCGCCGCCGACGTCGAGCATATGGCGATACACCGGCGCGTCGCCGAAGGCGAGGCGGTGCCGCAGGACCGTCTCGGCCGCGATCTCCGGCAGGCCGGCGCCCTCGACCGTGGTCGCGGTGCGGGTGAAATACTTCTCGACGAAGCCGCTCGACAGCCCGACCGCGTCGAAGATCTGCGCGCCGCAATAGGACTGGTAGGTGGAGATGCCCATCTTGGCCATCACCTTGAGCAGTCCCTTGCCGACCGACTTGATGAAGTTCTGCTGCACCTTCTCGGCGTCGGCTTTCCAGCCGCGCTCGCGGCGGAGCGCCTCGAGGGTCTCGAACGCCAGATACGGGTTCACCGCCTCGGCGCCGTAGCCCGCCAGCACGCAGAACTGGTGCACCTCGCGCGCCTCGCCGGTCTCGATGACGAGGCCCGTCTCGGTGCGCTTGCCTTCGCGGATCAGGTGGTGGTGCACCGCCGAGGTGGCGAGCAGGGCGGGGATGGCGATGCGTTCGCCCGACACCGCGCGGTCCGACAGGATGATGATGTTGTAGTCGCCGCGCACCGCCTCGGCCGCCTTGAAGCAGACGCGAGCCAGCGCCGGCTCCATGCCGTCCGCCCCTTCGGAGGCCGGATAGGTAATATCGATGGTGATGGTGCGGAAGGCTTCGCCAACCAGATCGTGGATGTGGCGGATCTTCTCCAGGTCCTCGTTGGTGAGGATCGGCTGGCGCACTTCGAGCCGCATATGCGTGCCGGCTTCGTGCAGGCCGAGCAGGTTGGGCCGCGGACCGATCAGCGAGACCAGCGACATCACCAGCTCCTCGCGGATCGAATCGATCGGCGGGTTGGTGACCTGGGCGAAGTTCTGCTTGAAGTATTTGTAGAGCAGGGTGGGGCGCTGCGACAGCACCGCGAGCGGCGTGTCGGTGCCCATGGAGCCGACCGGCTCTTCGCCGCCGGTCCCCATCGGCTCCAGGATCATGTTGATGTCTTCCTGGGTGTAGCCGAAGGCCTGCTGGCGATCGAGCAGCGTGCGGTCGTCGAGCGCCGCCGTCTCCCCGCGCAGCGGCAGGTCCTCGAGCACGAACTGGGTCTTGGCGAGCCATTCCTGGTACGGATGCAGGGATGCCAGCTGCGCCTTGATCTCGGCGTCGTCGACGATCCGGCCGGCCTCGAGATCGATGAGGAACATCCGGCCGGGCTGCAGCCGCCATTTCTTGACGATCCGCTCTTCGGGGAAGTCGAGCACGCCGACCTCAGAGGAGAGCACGACCATGTCGTCGTCGGTGATGACGTAGCGCGCCGGCCGCAGGCCGTTGCGGTCGAGCGTGGCGCCGATCTGGCGGCCGTCGGTGAACGCGATCGCCGCGGGGCCGTCCCACGGCTCCATGAGCGCCGCGTGATATTCGTAGAACGCGCGCTGCTTCTCATCCATCAGCGGATTTCCGGCCCACGCCTCGGGAATGAGCAGCATCATCGCGTGGGCCAGCGAGTAGCCGCCCTGGACGAGGAGCTCGAGCGCGTTGTCGAAGCAGGCGGTGTCGGACTGGCCCTCGGGAATGAGCGGCCACAGCTTCTTCATGTCTTCGCCGAACAGCGGCGAGCGCATCGAGTGCCGGCGTGCCGCCATCCAGTTGATGTTGCCGCGCAGCGTGTTGATCTCGCCGTTGTGGCAGATCATCCGGTACGGGTGCGCCAGCCGCCACGACGGGAACGTGTTGGTCGAGAAGCGCTGGTGGACGAGGGCGAGCGCCGAGACCAGGCGCTCATCCTTGAGGTCGCGATAGAACGAGCCGACCTGATGGGCAAGCAGCAGGCCCTTGTAGACCAGGGTGCGCGAGGACATCGACGGGACGTAGAGCTGGCTGATGCCGTCCGGCTCGCCGCGCTGGGTCATCACCGTCGCCGAGGTCTGGATCTGCTTGCGGATCACGAACAGCCGGCGCTCGAAGGTGTCGACGTCGGCGATATCGGCGCAGCGCCCGATGAATATCTGGCGGATGTCCGGCTCGGTGGTCTTGACCGTGTCGCCGAGGCCGGCGCGCTCCACCGGCACCTGGCGCCAGCCCAGCACCTTCAGTCCCTCGATCTTGATCATCCGCTCGATCAACTCGATGGCGGCTTTCTGCGCCGCCGGCGGGCGCGGCAGGAAGATCATGCCGACGGCGTAATGGCCGAATTCCGGCAAGGTCAGGCCCTGCTCGGCGCATACGGCGCGCAGGAATGCATCCGGGGTTTGAATGAGGATGCCGGCCCCGTCGCCGGTCAGCGGATCCGCACCCACCGCACCCCGATGATCGAGGTTGATCAGGATCTGCAGGCCCTGACGGACGATCTCGTGGCTTTTGCGCCCTTTGATGTTGGCAACAAAACCGATACCGCACGAATCGTGCTCGTGGTTGGGATCGTACAATCCTTGTTTCGGCGGCAGTGACATGGGCGCGGCTCTCGTCGTCTGTGTTCTGCTCTGGCGACCGGCGGCTTTTCGCAACCGGTTCTTAATCCAAATCGGTCATGCTTCTCGCGGCCTCTCCGGCAGGCCCCGTCCTTCGGGAAGGAGCCGTCAGGGCACGCGAAAACGCGCCGACTTGCCCATTTTGCCGGCGAGCGGCGCAATCAACGACTATGCCCGAACTGAAATCGGATGGCGACTAGATTCCGCACCTTCAGGGGTGCGATCTACGCCCTTTCCGTGTGCAGACAGAACACCTTACGGCCTCCGGCCATCAGCCCCGCCGGCGGGCCCGGCGGGCGGCTGGCCGAGCGCCGTCCGGCCGCGGTGTTTCGGCTTGGTCGTGGGCAGCCAGGGGCATAACGGCGCAATAAAGCCCTTGCCCGCGGGCCCAGGTGCAGAACCGGGTGGCCTCCTCCGCATTGGGAAAGTCGCCGGCGATCAGCCGGATCATGGTGCCTTTCGGGGTCTGGACCGGCACGACATGCCGGGTGAGCGAGCCGATACTGCTTTGCTGGTTCACGATGATGTTCCAGCCCCGCAGGGCGTCGGCTTCGCGGAAATACGACGCCAAATGGGCCCCGTAACCCGTCCCCGAACTCATGGGCTCGACCTTGGCGGACTGGACCGGGACTGGCGGGGGCGGCGGCGGGAGGGCCGCCTGCATCATCGCCACCGGGACCAGCTCGGCGAACTGCGGCGGCCCGTCCTCGGCGCACCAGCCACACGATGCCAGCAGCCCCATGACCGGTGCCATGATGACGACGTTTCGCCAGTGCCGCTTGCTCATGAACCCCCCGGCCGGCTGGCCCCAGCGCAGGGCCGACTCCGCCTCGCCGTGTTAAGTGTGCCGCAAGTTTTGTCGTCTGCCCACAGTCCCGCGTTGTATACTCAATGCCCTCCTCGGTTGTTCGGTTGTGCAGCAGCGAGGCCCTAATTTTAGTAGGCGCTGTGAGCCTGTTTGCGTCATGAGTTCGGCGACATTCGAAAGCTTCGATGAGGACCGGCAGCGCGACCGTCACCCGGCGGCGCTTCCGATCGGCGTCATTCTGTCGCTGGCGTTTCACCTCGCGATCGCGCTGCTGCTGATGTTTTCGCCATGGGCGAAGCACGAAATGCCGCCGCCGGAATTCGTCATGGAGGTCGTCCAGCTGCCCAAGCCGCCGGAGCCCAGGGCGCCGGAACCGCCGCCGGCGCCGACGCAGCCGGAGGTGCAACCGAACCTCCCGCGGCCGGAGGTGCCGCAGCTGGTCGAGGCTCCGATCACCGACAAATCCTCGCCACCGCCGCAGGCGTCAAAAACCCCCGCACCGCCGCACGAGCGCCCGACCACGTCCCGTGCCGAGCCCAAGAGTGCCGCCGCCCCGGCCCTGCAGGCGCCGGCGAATTCCGCGGACGCGAATGCGACGCCGGCGACGCTCGGTCGCCACGACCGCAAGGCCGAGCCGCAAGGCGGTGGGCCGCCTGAGCCCGCTTCGCAGAGGGTGCAGGACTTCATCCTGATGCAGATCGCCCGGGCGTGGATCATCGATCTCCACTCGCCGCGGTTTCGCGATTTGGACATCAGCTGGGTGTTCGTCCTGCGGCCGGACGGCATGCTGGAGGCGCCGTTCGGCAAGAACGATCCCTGGGACCTGTCCGAGATGGTCGATCCGCGCACCTACGCGATCATGAAGGAGGCATCGGATCGCGGTCAGTTCTATACGACCGTCGTCACGACGTTCCTGCAGGCGGTGCGCCAGGCGCAGCCGTTCCGCGTCCCGCCGAAGGAGGAGAGCTACGTCAACCGGGCGCTACCGCTGAGGTTCCACGCCGGCGATCTCGTGCAGACGACCAGCGAGAACACGGGCGCGCACTGACGGGCACCGGCCGGTCAGGATCCCATGTCGACATAGCCGCGTTCGATCGCGCGCTCCAGCGCTTCGAACGCGGCGCGCCCCTCGTCGTAGAGCTCGCGCTTGTTCTTCAGATCCTCGATGCAGCCGGTGTCGCACGATCCCGGTGAATTGCTGAGCTTGATCGCGGCTTCCAGGTAGTTCGCGCGAAACCGCGCCACCATCACCGCGAGCTGCTGAAACGTCGCTTTGTTGAGGTTCGGAATCTGCTTGTGGATGACCTCGCGGTTGGCGATCGCGATCGCCATCTCGAGCTGCTCCAGGAATTGGCGCTGGGCGGCGAGGCCCTGGGAGTCCAGATCGCGCCCCCAGAACGAGGACTTCTTGTCGGATGGGCCGGAGACATATTTTTTCATGTGCCCCTCCACGAGGCGGATGGCGGACGATAATCCTGCCGGAGAGTGGTTAAGCGCGCCTTAACCGTGCTAGCGCTCCCCGTCAGGTCAGGGCGCCGCGGGCCGCGATCGGCCACAAGGCTTCCACCCGATTGTTGCGGATACCGACATACCAGTCGTGAAGGTTCACGGTCGGGTCGCAGTGTCCGGGGATGAGCCGGATCTTCTCTCCGACATGCAGCGCGTTGCTGGGCCGGGAGAGCACGATCCGGCCGTGCTCGTCCGAGGCGCGGTCGAGCACGGCGCCCGGAATGTCGCAGACCGCGGGCATGCCGGAATCCACGCTAAACGCTTTGAGCCCGGCATCGACGACGGCGCGCTCGCCCGTCGGGCGGCTCATCACGGTCGTCCAGACGAACAGGCTGTGTTCGAATTCGGGCTGCATCGCGCCGCTCGCGTCCTTGTTGCGCGCGTAGTCGGCGTCCATGAAGATGTACGACCCGCATTGCAGCTCGTTGTACACGCCGGTCTCGATCTCGAAGCGATAGGTCCCGGTCCCGGCACCGCTGACGGTCGGGCACTCGATCCCGTTCCGACGCAGCAGGTCCACGGTGTCGCGGGCCATCGCCGCAGCGCGCTGAATGGCGGTGCGGCGCTCGGCGAGATCGCGCACATGCTGTGCCGATCCGTGATAGGCCTGCAGACCGCCGAAGTCGAGGTGCGGCGCCCGGGCGATCGCCTTGGCGAGATGCAGCGCCGGCTCGCCGGGCGCCACGCCGCAGCGTGCGGCCCCGACATCGATCTCGACCAGCACCCGCAGGCGCACGTCGAGCCCCGCCGCTGCGGCCTGCAGGCCGGCGATGTTGCCGGCGTCATCGACGCAGACCCCGATCCGCGCACGGCGGGCGAGGGCCGCGAGGCGGCGCAGCTTCGCGGCCCCGGCCACCTCGTTCGAGACCAGCACGTCCGGGATGCCGCCATCGACCAGAATCTCGGCCTCGCTGACCTTCTGGCAGCACACGCCGACCGCGCCCAGCGCCATCTGCTTCTCGGCGATGAGCGGCGATTTGTGAGTCTTCGCATGCGGCCGCAGCCGCACGGTGCCGCCGGGTGGAACGGTTTCCGCGAGGCGCCGCAGGTTGCGCTCGAAGGCGTCGAGATCGATCAGCAGCGCCGGCGTGTCGACGTCGTCGAGCGAATCACCAATCGTGGCGGGTGGCAGCACGGCGTTGCTATCCTTTTGTCATACTGCGAGGCACCGTTTCACAAGCGCGTGAGCGTCTCGACGGTCCTGGCGCGGGAGAGTATTCTCGATTAACGATAAAAAGGCCAATTTAGACAAGCCATTCGGTGATGAGGGACGCGATGATCGAACTCAATGTCAACGGCAAAGTCCGCCAGGTCGACGCTGATCCCGACACTCCCTTGCTGTGGGTCATCCGCGACCATCTCGGCATGACCGGGACGAAATACGGCTGCGGCATCCAGCAGTGCGGCGCTTGTACCGTCCACATCAACGGCGAACCCACGAGGTCATGCGGCGTTCCGGTGGGGACGGTGGGTAAGGACACGGTGACGACCATCGAGGCCATTTCGGCCAACCGCAGCCATCCGGTCCAGAAGGCTTGGATCGAGGAGCAGGTTCCGCAATGCGGATACTGCCAGTCCGGCCAGATCATGGCCGCGGTGGCACTGCTCAAGAAGACCCCGAAGCCCACCGATGCCGATATCGACCAGGCGATGACGAATATTTGTCGCTGCGGCACCTATCAGCGCATACGGACAGCGATCCATCGTGCCGCGGGCATGATGATGAAGACGGCGTCGAAGACGTGAGCGGGGAGGACTAAGCCATGACCTTTATGCATCGAGTGTCCCGCCGGCAGTTCGTCGTCAGCGCCGCGGCGGCGGGCGGCGGTTTCGCCCTCGGCTTCCATCTTCCCGGCAAGCCGGCCGGTGCGGCTCCAGCGCCGGCGGCGGCCAAAGGCGGCGAAGTCAACGCCTGGATCATGATCAATCGCGACGAGACGATCACGCTGCGCGTCCATCGCTCCGAGATGGGGCAGGGATCGTTCACCGCGATCCCGCAGCTGATCGCCGAAGAGCTGGAAGCGGATTGGAGCAAGGTGCGCGCCGAGTTCGCGTCCGCCCACCGCCACGTCACGCAGAACAAAGTTTATGTGAGCATGTCCACCGGCGGCAGCCGGGCGATCCGCGATTCCCAGACCTATGTGCGCCAGGCGGGTGCGGCCGCGCGCGAGATGCTGGTCGCGGCCGGGGCGGCGCAATGGAAGGTGCCGGCCGGCGAATGCTATGCCGAGAAGAGCTTCGTCATTCACCGGCCGACCGGCCGCAAGCTGAGCTACGGGACGCTGGCATCGGCGGCGGCGCAGATCGAGCCGCCGAAGAACATCAAGTTCAAGCCGGACAGCGCCTGGAAGATTGCCGGCAAATCCGTACCGCGGTTCGACGTCCCGTCCAAGACCGACGGCAGCGCCATCTACGGCATCGACGTCAATCTGCCGCAGATGGTCCACGCCGTGCCGCGGCAATGCCCGGTCTTCGGCGGCAAGGTGAAGAGCTACGACGAGGCGAAGGTCAAGGGCATGCCGGGGGTGATCGCGGTCGTCGCGATCCCCAACGGCGTCGCCGTGGTCGCCGACCATTTCTGGCAGGCCAAGAAGGCCGTCGAGGCGCTGCCGATTGAATGGGATGTGGGCGACAGCGGCGGCGTGTCGACCGCCACCATTCGCGAGCGCTTCCTCAAGGCCGCGGATGAAGAGTCGGGCGCCAAGGTCCGCCATGAGGGCGATTTCGACGCCGCGATGGCCAAGGCCGCCAAGACGGTCACGGCCGAATACCATGCGCCGTTCCTCGAGCACGCCACCATGGAGCCGATGAACTGCACGGCGCGGGTGGAGGGCAGCCGCGTCGAGGTGTGGGCGCCGTCGCAGACGGCCGAGGGCGCGCTCGCCGCGGCGGCCGAGGCCGCCGGCGTGCCGCCGCAAAACGTCGAGGTCTATCTCACTATGCTCGGCGGCGGTTTTGGTCGTCGCGGGCGCATCGACTATGTGACCCAGGCGGTCGCCGTGGCCAAGCAGATGTCTCCGCGCCCGGTGAAGCTGATCTGGACACGTGAAGAGACAACGCAGCACGGCTTCTACCGGCCGGTGAGCATGGGGCGCCTGTCGGCCGGTCTCGACGCTTCGGGAATGCCGATCGCCTACGGCCACAAGATCGTCGGTCAGTCGCTGCTGTCGACGGTGGCTCCGGATCGCGTGAAGGACGGCATCGACGCGGCGGCGGTCGAAGGGACGTTCGATCAGGCGTACAAGATCCCCAACGTCAAGTTCGACTACGTCATGCGGAACACGCATGTCCCGTGCGGGTTCTGGCGCTCGGTCGGCCATTCGATGAACGGCTGGATCACCGAAAGCTTCGTCGACGAAGTCGCGCACGCCGGCGGCAAGGATCCGCTGGAATTCCGCCGGACGCTTCTGGCCGGCGAGACATCGTGGCTCAACGTACTGAACCTGGCGGCCGAGAAGGGAAACTGGGGCAAGAAGCTGCCGAGGAACTGGGGCCGCGGCATTGCGATCCACGAAGGGTTCGGCAGCATCGCCGCCCACGTCGCCGAGGTCGAGGTTACCGACAAAGGGGACCTCAAGATCCACCGCCTCGTCGTCGTGCTCGACTGCGGGCACGTGGTCAATCCGCGCAACATCGTGGCGCAGTGCGAGTCCAACGCCGTCTATGGCCTGACCTCGATGCTCTACGGCGCGATCACCATCAAGGACGGCCGGGTCGAGCAGGCCAATTTCGACGACTACCAGATGATGCGCATGGCGGAGATGCCGAAGGTCGAGACCTATCTCAGTCTCACCCGCGGCGAGTGGTGGGGCGGGGTGGGTGAGCCCGGCTTGCCGACCGCGCTGCCCGCGGTCTGCAACGCCATCTTCCAGGTGACCGGCAAGCGCATCCGGTCATTGCCGCTGACCGGGCAGAATTTGCGGTCGGCCTAGCGTCGTCGAGGTCATATGGCCGGAGTCGATCGGCGTAAGGTCCTGGTCGGGGCGGCGGCGCTCGTCGCCGCGGGTCCCGCGTGGGCCGATGCGACGGTGGCGGACCTTCTGTCCGAGATCTTCGGCGCCCGGGTGCCCAAGCCGGGCGTGATCTCGATGAAGTTGTCGCCGATCGCCGAAAACGGGCTCGCCGTGCCGATCACACTGGCCGTCGACGAGGTCCCGTCGAAGGTGAAGCGGATCGTCGTGCTGGCCCCCGGCAATCCGTTCCCGCGCGCCGCCGAATATCGGTTCGGGACGCGCACGGCGAAGGCCGAGGTGGCCACGCGGATCCGCCTCGCGCGCAGCCAGACGGTGGTCGCCATCGCCGAGCTTGGCGACGGAACTCTGTGGTCGGCCAGCGAGGAGATCACGATCACCAGCGGCGCCTGCGCGGAGATCTACGATGGCCGCTGAGACGCCCAAGATCCTGATCCGGGTGCCGGCGACCGCGCAACGCGGCGCCATGCTCGAGATCAAGGCGCTGATCAACCACCAGATGGAAAATGGCCTACGCTACGACATCGATGGGCACCTGCTGCCGCGCAAGATCATCCATCGCTTCGTGTGCCGGTATAATGGCGAGGTCGTGATCGATTGCGATTGGGGCACTGCCATTTCCGCCAACCCCTACATCTCCTTCTTTGCCGTTGCGGCCGACAGCGGTAGCTTCGAGTTCGAATGGACCGACGACGACGGCACCATCTACCGGCAGACCGCACCAATTCTCGTGGCCTAGTCCTCGCGCTGATCGCGTTGTGCGGGGCGGCGGCGACGTTCGCCGGCGCCTATGGCGCGCTGCCGGGGAACTGGCTGTCGCGGTCGGGCAGCGCGTTCATCACGCCGGGCTTGCGCGACATGCAGTCCGACGATTTCGCCAATCCGGGCATGCTGTGGGTCAGCTCCGGCCAGGCGCTGTGGACCAAGATCGACGGCGGGGCCGGGAAGAGCTGCGCCTCCTGCCACGGCGATCTCTCGTCGATGAAAGCCATTCAGTTTCCAAAGCGGGATGCGGACGGGGAGCTGATCAATCTCGAACTGCAGATCGAGCGCTGCCGCACCCAGCATATGCAGGCGCCGGCCCTCGGATACGAATCCGATCCGCTTCTGGCGCTCACGGCCGCCATCCGCAACCAATCGCGCGGCGCGCCGGTGGCGATCCCCGAGGACACCGAAGCGATCGCCGCCGGCGAGCGCTATTTCCGGCAGCGCCGCGGCCGATTCAATCTCGCCTGCGCGAATTGCCACGAGCAGAGCGTGGGCAAGCACATCCGCGACGAGACGATCAGCCAAGGGCAGACCAACGGCTTCCCGACCTACCGGGTGCGCTGGGAGACGCTGGGATCGGTGCAGCGCCGCTTCCAGGCGTGCAATGAATCGATCGGCGCCGAGCCGGAGAAGCTCGGCAGCCAGACCTACATCGCCTTGGAGTGGTTCCTGGCCTGGCGCGGCCGCGGCCTGCCGATCGAAACGCCGTCAGTACGCCAGTGACCGGCGGCTGACGCCGGTCAGGCCGCTCCGGCCGGGGCGCCCGGCGGCAGCTGGAACAATCCGTTCGGCAGCCCCTTCATGTAGGTGATCGCCTCGTCGCTGTTCACGATGTCGGCGTATTTCGCGTTCATGTCGCAGAGATTGATCGCGTGCGAGGCCTGCGAGCGGTCGAAGCAGCCATCCTCGATCACCGAGATGCGATAGTTGTTGCTGAACGCATCGAGCACGCTCGCGCGCACGCAGCCGCTCGTCGTCGTGCCGGTGACCAAGAGGCTGTCGGCGCCGAGCAGCACCAGGTAGCTGGCGAGATTGGTACCGTAAAAGGCGCTCGGCTTTTGCTTCGGCACCACGATGTCGGAAGGCGCCGGCGCGATCTCGGCGACGATCTCGTTCCCGTCGAGATTCGACTTGGTCACGCGGGGCGCTTCCTTGGTGCGGCTGTTCTTGAACCCCCAGCTTCCAATGTCCCAGTTGTCGTCGCGGCGGATGCCGGTGGTGTAGATCACCGGCAGGCCCTTGGCGTGCGCCTCGTCGATCAGGCGCCGTAGCACCTTGATCGCCACCCACGCCTCCTCACCGCAGGAGTTTCGCCACCGCTTGATCGATTCCAGGATCGGTTCGGGCTTGTCGCCGCAGAAGTTGTAGTTGACGTCGATGATCAGCAGCGCCGGTCGCTTGCCGAAGCCGGCGCGGGCGCCATATCCCGACGCGGCGAACACCGCCTTGTCGCGCTCGGTGAGAAACTTGTTCCAGATCGGCTCGCTCATGGTCGCCCTCACGCTGGATTGTTACAATCAACAAAAACTTACCTTGACCCGTAAATCTCTGTAAGCCTGATTCTTCCTAAACGAGCCGGAAAATCCGGCCCGACCTTAGACCCGCCAGGCGGCCAGAAGAGCTGCCGAACGCTAGACGCAGGGGACCCGTATGACTTCGGTCATTACGAATGTCAGCGCGCTCGTCGCGCTGCAGAGTCTTCAGCAGGTCCAATTCGATCTGAATCAGTCGCAAAACCGTATCGCCACCGGTTTGCGGATCAACAACCCCGTCGACGACGCCGCCAATTTCGGGATCGCGCAGGGGCTGCGCTCGAATCTCCAGGCGTTCGCGGCGGTTCAGCAGAGCCTATCGAGCGGCACCGGCCTGTTGTCCGTCGCGACCGCCGG
>DASWFO010000243.1:0-7496 GCA_036394195.1 Alphaproteobacteria bacterium
TCCCGCCTGTCCCGCTCATTCAGCGCGCTGGTTATCGCCCTATCGTCGATCGCGGTTGTCGCCCCCGCGTCGGCCGCCGACACCTGGCCATCGAAGCCGGTGCGCATCGTGGTGCCCTACGGTCCGGGCGGCAGCGCCGACACCCTGGGCCGGCTCGCGGCGCAGAAGCTGACGGAGGCGCTCGGTCAGCAATTCGTGATCGAGAACCGCGCGGGAGCGGGCGGCCTGGTCGGCTCGGAAATCGTGGCGCATGCGGCCCCCGACGGCTATACGCTCGTGGTGTCGGGAATCGCCTCGCACGTGATCGCGCCGGCGCTGAACCCGAACACCGCCTTCGACCCGATCAAGGACTTCACGCATATCGTGCTGCTCGGCGGCCCGCCCGACGCGCTGGTCACCACCAAGGCGGTCAGAGCGAAAACGCTCCCCGAGTTCATAGCCCTCGCCAAAACAGCACCGGGCGGCCTCAGCTACGGCACGCCGGGCATCGGGACGCACGGTCACCTCGTCGCCGAGCTGCTGCAGAAAGAGGCCGGCTTCAAGATGACCAACGTGCCGTATCGCGGGGCCGCGGCTGCGGTGACCGACATCATCGCGGGCCAGATTCCGGCCGGCTGCTTCACCCTGACCACCGCCTCGGAGCAGATCCGCGCCGGCAACCTGAACGCGATCGCGGTGACGACAAAGCGCCGCCTGCCGGACTACCCCGACCTGCCGACCTTCGTCGAGTTGGGATATCCCGACCTGGTGGCGGTGACGTGGTTCGCGCTGTCGGGCCCCGCCGGGCTGCCGCCGGATGTCGTCACCCGCATCAACCAGGCGGTGATCAAGGGGTTCGACTCGCCGGACGTGCGCAAGCGTCTCGCGCGCGACGCGATCGATCCGGAGAAGCTGTCGCCGGCCGAATTCACCGAGTTCGTGAAGCAGGAGACGGCGCGCTGGGCGCCGCTGGCGCGCGCGTCGGGTGCGAAGCCGGAATAGACGCGGATGATCGTGCCGGAAGCGGTCCGGATCGCCGCACTGGGCATGGCCCTGGCACTGGCGGTCCCGTCGGCGCTGGCCGCGGAGACCTGGCCCAGCCGGCCGGTCCGGATCGTCATTCCCTATTCGCCGGGCGGCAGCACCGACACGCTCGGCCGGCTCGCGGCGCAGAAGCTCGGCGACGCGTTCGGCCAGCAATTCGTGCCCGACAACCGCACCGGCGGCGGAGGCATCATCGGGTCGGAGATGGTCGCCAGAGCGGCACCCGACGGCTACACCTTCGTGATCTCGAGCCTGCCCACCATCGTCATCGGCCCGATCCTGAACGCGGCCAACTGGAATTTCGATCCGCTGAAGGACTACACGCATGTCGCCCTCCTCGGGGAGACGCCGTCGGTGCTGGTCACGGACACCCGCCTGCCGGCGACGACGCTCGCCGAGTTCATCGCCGTCGCCAAGTCGACAGCGGGCGGGCTCAGCTACGGCACGGCGGGGATCGGTAGCAGCGGCCATATCTTCGGCGAAATGCTGCAGCTCCGCACCGGCATCCGGATGACCCACGTGCCCTATCGCGGCGCCAACCAGGCGGTCGCCGACCTCATGGGCCACCAGCTGCCGGTGGGCTTCCTCACCTTGCAGACGGCCGCCGAGCAGATCGGCGCCGGCGCCGTCCGCGCCCTTGCGGTCACGACCAGGCGGCGGCTGCCGACACAGCCTGACCTGCCGACCTTTCTCGAGCTGGGCTATCCCGACCTCGCGGCCAGCACCTGGTTCGCGCTCGCCGCACCGGCGGGACTGCCGCCGGAGATCGTCCAGAAGGTGAACGCCGCGATCGTGAAGGGCTTCCAGGAGCCCGACGTGCGCAGCCGGCTGGAGCGTGACGGCATCGAGTTCGAGCCGTTCGGCCCCGCCGAGTTCAACGCGTTCGTCCATGCGGAATACGACCGCTGGGCCCCGGTGGTCCGCACCTTGGCGGCCAAGGCGAACTAGGCAATGATGCACCCATCAACCGCGCGCATAAGGAACGCTCCATGTCGTCGCTGCGACTGACCCTGGCCTGCTGGAACTACGACCGCACCCGAGCGCTTGCCGACGGCACCGTGAAGCCGGACGGCATCGACATCAATTACCTGAACCTCGTGGTCGAGGAGACGTTCTTCCGGATGCTGCGCTACCGGGAGTTCGACGCGGCCGAGCTGTCGCTGTCGTCGTACTCGGTGTCGCTCATGCGCGACGATCCGGCGTTCATCGCGATCCCGGTCTTTCCGTCGCGGTCGTTCCGCCACAACACCATCGTCGTCTCGGCCAAGAGCGGCATCAAGGAGCCGCGCGACCTGATCGGCAAGCGGGTCGGCAATCCCGAGTATCAGCTCACGGCGATCGTCTGGCAGCGCGGCATCCTCGCCGATGAATACGGCGTCGACCCTAAGAGCTGCACCTACATGACGGGCGGCGAAGAGACGCCGGGCCGCGACGAGAAGCTGAAGCTGGACCTGCCGCCGGACATCAAGGTGAAGTCGATCGGCCCGCAGCAGACGCTGTCGCAGATGATCGCCGACGGCGAAGTGGACGCGATCTACGCGCCGCGCCTGCCCTCGACCTTCCACACCCGCCCGAAGGACGTGCGCCGGCTGTTCGAGAACTACATGGAGGTCGAGAAGGCGTATTACGCCAAGACCAAGATCTTCCCGATCATGCACGTGATCGTAATCCGGCGCGACGTGTACAAGGCCAATCCGTGGGTGGCGCGCTCGCTGTACAAGGCCTTCGTCGAGGCGCAGAAGCTCACCTATCACGATTTCTCGGAGACCGCGGCGCTCAAGGCGATGCTGCCGTGGCTCGGAGCACACGTCGAAGAGACCAAGCGGGTCCTCGGCGAAGACTGGTGGTCGTATGGCTTTGCCGAGAACCGGCACGTGCTCGACACGTTCTTGCGCTATCACCACGAGCAGGGCCTGTCCAAGCGGCGCCTCAAGCCCGAAGAGCTCTTCGCGCCCGAGACGCTGGAAGCGTTCAAGATCTGACCGGACGAGGATGACCCGGCCGCGCATTGCCATCGCCACCGGCGACCCGGCCGGGATCGGACCCGAGGTCGCGCTGAAGGCGGCGCTCGACCCGCGCGTGCTCGCGGTGTGCCAGCCGCTCCTGGTCGGCGACCGCGGCGTGCTCGAGCTGCATGCGCGGGCGTGCGGCCTCAGCCCCCGCATCCTCGCCTTCGACCGCATCGAAGCCGCACTGTGGGACGATCGCTCGGTCTGCCTGCTGGAACGCCAGCAGCTCAAGCCCGGCGAGCTGAAGCTCGGCCAGATCGACGCGGCGCATGGCCGGGCCGCCCTCGATTCCGCCGCCACCGCGATCAAGGCGGCGATGAGCGGTAACGTCCACGCCGTCGTCGGGGCCCCACACACCGAAAAGGCGATCGCGCTGGCCGGGATTCCGTTCGACGGCTATCCGAGCTTCGTCGCCCGGACGACCGGGGTCGATCCGGATAACGCGGTCCTCATGATCTGCTGGAAGAGCACGCGGATTGCGCACGTGACGTTGCATGTCAGCCTGCGGCGCGCCATCGAGCTCATCACCCGCGAGCGCGTCTGTCATGTCATCGAAACGACCGATGAGGCGTTGCGCAAGCTCGGCATCGCCGCGCCGCGCATTGCCGTGTCCGGCCTCAATCCGCATGCCAGCGAGGACGGGCTGTTCGGCAGCGAGGAGAAGGACATCATCGCCCCCGCCGTCGCGATCGCCCGCGCCCGCCATATCGACGCCGAAGGCCCGTTCGGGGCCGATACGATGTTCACCCGTCCGGGCTACGATGCGTTCGTGGTCATGGTCCACGACCAGGGCCACATCATGGCGAAGACCCATGCGCCCGCAGGCAGTGCGGCGCTGACCATCGGCACGCCGGTGCTGTTCTCGTCGGTGGCACACGGCAGCGCGCTCGATATCGCCGGACAGAACAAGGCGCAGCCGGATGCGATGATCGAAGCGGTGCGCCGCGTCACGGGGGCGGCGTGAAGCCGGATGTCCGGCGAGCGATGCTGATGCTAGAGTTGTCGACTGTGGAGGTGACATGAACGCCAAGGTAACCATTCCGGCCCTTCAGCAAATGAAGCGCGACGGCAAGAAGATCGTCGGCGTCGTCGCCTGGGATTACCAGATCGCGCAGATCGTCGACCGCGCCGGGGTGGACATCGTGTCGGTCGGCGATTCGGTGGGCGTCAATCTGTGGGGCCATCCCAATCCGCTGGAAGTCACGATGGAGGAAATGCTGGTGGTGGCCAAGGCGGTGCGCCGCGGCGTGAAGCGGGCGCTGGTCAGCTGCGACTTCCCGTTCGGGCCACTGCAACAAGGCACCGACAGCGCGCTCAGCGCCGCCATCCGCCTTGTCAAGGAGGCGGGTGCGGACATGATCAAGCTCGACGGCGCCGCCGAATTCCCTGAGGCCGTGCGGGCACTCGTCCGGGCCGGCGTTCCGGTCTTTGCCCAGTTCGGCATCACGCCGCAGACCGCGTTGCAGTACGGCATCCCGTACAGCGAAGCGTCGAAGCCGGGCGCCCAGGTGCCGGCGGCGATGACGGCCCAGCTGGTCAAGGAGGCCAAGCTCCTCGAAGACGCGGGCGCATCCCTGCTGGACTTCACCAACTCCGGTCCGGTCGCGGGCGAGGCCGTCGCCAAGGCCGTGAAGATCCCGGTCATCGGCGGGTTCGGCGGCGGGCCGTGGCTGGACGGGCGGATCCGGATGGCGCATGCCGCGATCGGCTACGCGGCGTCGGCCATCGACGCCAAGCCGGACACCTATGCGAACGTGGCCCAGATCACGCTCGATGCGATCACCGCCTTTTCGCAAGACGTGCGGGCCGGGCGGCAGATCAAGGGCGGCGTCCCCATCAAGCCCAAGTCCTGATCGGAGTTCAGGCGATGGCCACTGCAACGATTCACGGCATCACGACGCGTTACGATGTGCTCGGCGACGGTCCGCCGCTGCTGATGTTCGCCCCCGGCGGTTTTGACGGCACGATCGAGAAGTGGAGCACGGCCGGCGTCTATGCGCGCGCGAAGCTGATGGACCACCTGCCGAAGACATACAGCTGCATCGTGTTCGACCGGCGCGAGGCGGGCCAATCGGGCGGCCGGGTCGAGCGCGTGGGCTGGCCGCACTACGTCGCCCAGGGCAAGGGCCTGCTCGACCATCTCGGCGTCAAGCGCGCCCATCTCATGGGCGGCTGCATGGGCTGCTGCCCGGTCGTCGCGTTTGCGGTCGCCTATCCCGAGGCGGTGCTCAGCATGGTGCTGTACTGGCCGGTCGGCGGCGCCAAGTACCGGATGAACAGCCATCAGCGCTTCGCGCAGCACCTCGCCTATGTGCAGCAGCACGGCCTCAGCGAAGTGGTGTCGCTCGCGACCAGCAGCGGCAAGAGCTTCGGCGAGGATCCGCGCGGCGGACCCTGGGCGGCGGTGATCCGCCGCGACCCGGCGTTCGCCGAGACCTATGCGGGGCAGGACGTCGAGAAATACAAGGCGCTGGTCACCGGCATGAGCCGGGCGCTGTGCGACCGCGACACGGCCCCTGGTGCGGAGCCGGAGGACCTGCTGCGGCTCGACATCCCGGCGCTGATCGTGCCCGGGCGCGATCCCTCGCACGCGACGTCGGCGGCGCGTTATCTCGAAGAATGCCTGCCGCGTGCCGATTACTGGGACGTCCCAGTCGCCGGCCAGACCGAGGAGACGGCGCCGAAGCGGATTTTGGAGTTCCTGGACCGGGTGGGTGCTGCCGGTAGCTAAGGCGCGGTCTTCTCCCGCGTCATTCCCGCGCAAGCGGCAATCCATGGTTATGCGGCACGATGGATGCCCGCTTTCCGCGGGCATGACGATGGAGAGGGCGGCTCAGCTGACGATTGTTACTGCCACGCCCGGTTGTCGACGATCGTCTCGTAGGTGGCGCCGGGGACGGTCATGTTCCACTTCACCGTCCAGTTATAGGTGTCGTCGAAGCGCTCGCGGGTGTAGGGCTGCGGCGGCCCGTTCAGGATGCGCCAGGTCTGAAACTCGCGCGGCTCCAGCCGGCCGCCGGTCTCGGCGACGAGGTAGTGGACGTAGGGCGTCGGGTCCTTTTCGATCTGCTTCACCGCCCGGGCCTGGGCGCGGAACATCGCCGCCAGGGTCTTGCCATCGAGATCGTCGCTCGCCGCCTCGCTGCGGGTCGAGTGCGATTCAATGAGGATGCGCAGACCCATTTTCTGGGCGACGCTGATCCATGGCTCCATGAGGCTGGCGGCGGCCACCTGGCCGTCGCGCACCGCCTCGAGGCGCTTCAGCATCGAGCCGGCATGTGTGGTCTTCAGGTGCTCGGGCTCCAGAAAGCCATCCATCATCTTCAGGGTGGTGAAGTGCGAGCCGTTGTTGGGCGTCACCGCAATCGGCTTGTCCTTCAGCATCTCGGGCTCGTAGATCGGCGAATTGCCGGCGACCACGATGGCGAATTTCGACATCGAAGCCCCCAACGCCACGATCTTGCGGCGGCGCAGCCCGCCCTTGTCGGCCTCGGCAGCGCGTTTCATGATGCCCCATTCGCACATCCGATATTGGTCGATGCCGCCGTCGTTGTAGACCGAGTCGAGCGGGCGATCGAAGATCGAATCGAACTTGACCACGTGCGAGGTCGTGACCTGGGCCATGCCGGGCGTCGTCACGAACTCGAGGTCGAGGCCCTCGTCTCTGAAGTAGCCTTCGTCGCGGGCGACCAGCACGGGCAGGTCGTGCACCGCGTTCATGATCGCGACGACGGGCTTGTTCGTCGTTCTACGCGGACGCTCGAGGGTCACCATGGCGCATCCTCCCTAAATTTACGCTTGGAACAATGATCCGCCTTCGCCCGCCCGGCTGTCAACGGCCGGCGGATCGCGGAACGCCCGTTCCTCAGGCTCCGCAGCGGACACTGAGATAACATCAGAGCCCGTGCAATAACTGGCGGCTTATCTCTTCGACCGGACACGGCGAGATTCCGAGTTCGGAGAAGCCCGGCTGCGTTGGGGATGCGACGTTGTCGACCTGCATCAGCTCCACCAGAGTCCGTGTGAGGGGTGGTCTCGGCAGAAATTCCGATGCCCAAGCGAGCGGCCCCCACACGGCGAACGGAACCGGAATGAGGATAGGGTGCACTCTCGCCTCGCGCGCGATGACCCGCAACAGCTCCGCGTAGGCATAGACGCGGGGGCCGCCGCATTCGAGGGTGCCCGCCGGCGTCTTCGTCCCTTCCAAGACGCGAGTGATCGCCTCGCCGATATCTTCCACGTAGGCGGGCTGCAACCGCGTCTTGCCGTCGCCGAACATCGGATACATGGGAAGCCGGCGAATGAGTTTCGTGATCCGGGTCAGAAACGCGTCGTCCGGTCCGAACATGACCGCTGGCCGGACAACCGTTGCGTCATCAAACGCTGCCCGCACCGCTAATTCGCCCTCGCCACGCTTGCGGATATACGAAGACGGCGAGGCGGGATTGGCACCGATTCCTGAGA
>DASWFO010000244.1:0-1956 GCA_036394195.1 Alphaproteobacteria bacterium
CTCGCCCAGGCCTTCTACGCGCCGCCCTTCCTCGACATGCACAACCGCATGAAGGAGGCGCTGGTGCTGCTCGGCCGCCTCAAGCGTGCCGTGGTGCGGCCGCCGCTCGTCAAGCTGCCCGCCGACGAGATCGCGCGCATCAAGGTCGCGCTCGACGCCGCGGGAGTGACCAGCGCCGTCGATCGCGCCGCGTGACAGAGGCCAGCCATGCGTGGCTACGCCCGGTATACCGCCTGGTCGGATCCCCGGGGGCGGGATTCCCGGCCGCTCACCGAGCATCGCAATCGCACGGCTAGACCGGCTTTAGGGACCTGTGCGGCAGCGCCGGCAGTTCGACGATGATCGCATCGCCGGCGCGGACCGCGCCTCCGACGATCACGATACCCATCACTCCAGCCTTGCGGATCAGTTTGCCGTGCTCGTCACGACCCAAGGTCGCCGCCATCAGGCCCTGCTGGAGTCCGTCGAGCTGGCCACACGGGTTGCGTAGGCCAGTGACCTCGACGACCACGGAAGCGCCGAGCCGCAGTCGCGTGCCGCTTGGCAGCCCAAGCAGATCGATGCCGCGGGTGGTGATGTTCTCGCCCATTTCGCCCGGCGATAAGGCGAAGCCGGCGGCGCGCAGTTCGTCGTGTAACTCGGCATGGATCAAATGGACCTGACGGAGGTTCCGCTGGTTCGGATCCCGGGCCACTCGCGAGCGATGCTTTACGGTTTCGCCGAGGTGCGCGTCGCCTTCTACGCCCAACCCGGCGAGGAGCCGTATCGCCGCGACAGCAGGCTTGCTCATGCTATGCGTCGCGCTGCAGCTCACCGCGACCACGACGCCGTTCATGATCTAGGCTCCGACGGACGCCTCAAATCGCTCCGAGATAGCGCGGCAGCTCTTGCTCGAATTCGGGGAAGTAGCGCGAGATCACGCTGACATCGAACCGTCCGAGGATCGCTTCCTTAGGTTCTCGGTCGAGGAGGAACCGAAAGGCGGCCTCGACGCATGTCTCCGGGGCGTGTTCACTCCCGGCCAACCTTTCGCAGGCCACGCGCGACATCGTGACGTGGTGACGGCTTTCGCTTTGACCCTCTCTGATCACGACCTCGAAAGCCAGCGGGTCCGTCCCGGCTTTCCGCGTTACCTCGATCATGGCGGCATCCCTATCGAGAGCTTAGCCGGAGCGGTGGCCAACCTTCAACGGCTGCGGCCGCCGATAGCCTCTTGATGTTCTGGCGAATGCCTGGAACGATGACGGCAACCAGCGAGCCGGCAATCAATGCCGCCGCGAACGGGAGGGTGAACCATGGTGATGTGCGAAGCGAGACCGCGTGCGCGCTCGGGCGCGGCGGCGATGCTGCTCGGCGCGGCGGTCGCGTTCCACGCGCCGGTGGTTGCGGCGCAATCGGCGCCGGCGGTAAAGCTGGGCATCGTGACGTTCCTCTCGGGTCCGGCGGCCGGGCCGTTCGGCATTCCCGCGCGCAACGCGGCCGAGCTGACGATCGAGGCGATCAACAAGGGCGAGATGCCCGCGCCCTACGACAGCAAGGGGCTGGCCGGCGCGCAGATCGAGGCGCTCTACGTCGACGAGGCGGGCCCGGCCAGCAAGGTGGTGCAGGATTTCCGCGATCTCGTCGAGCGGCGCGGCGTCGATGCCGTCGTCGGCTACGTCTCGTCCGGCAGCTGCCTCGGCACCGCGCCGGTGGCCGAGGAGCTCAAGAAGCTCACCGTGTTCTTCGATTGCGGCACGCCGCGCATCTTCGAGGATGCCAGCTACCACTACGTGTTCCGCCCGAGCGCCACGGCGACGATCGACAGCGTCGGCTCGGCGCGCTACCTGCTGGCCGCGTTCCCCAACGTGAAGAGCTATGCCGGGCTCAACCAGAACTATGCCTGGGGCCAGGATTCCTGGGGCGATTTCGACAACACCATGAAGGTGCTGAAGCCCGGGCTCCAGGTCACCACGG